>DLVK01000249.1:4523-5687 GCA_003444235.1 Rhodospirillaceae bacterium | reverse complement strand
GTCGATCACCTCGTAGTTGTTGCAGCGCAGCACCACGCCAACGATGTTTTTGCCGATGTCGTGAACGTCCCCTTTCACCGTGGCGAGTAGAATTTTCCCCTTCGACCGGTTTTCGGAACTCTGCTCTTTCTCCGCTTCGATAAATGGCAAGAGATGGGCGACGGCCTGCTTCATGACCCGCGCGCTTTTAACCACCTGTGGCAGGAACATCTGGCCGGAGCCGAATAGATCGCCGACCACATTCATACCGTCCATCAACGGACCTTCGATGACCTCGATGGGGCGGTCATGCTGCAGCCGCGCCTCCTCGGTATCCTCCTCGATATATTCGTTTATGCCTTTGACCAAAGCATGGGTCAGGCGCTCGTTGGTTGTGCCCTCGCGCCACGACAGATCCTCAACCTTGGCGCTGCCAGTGCCTTTAACGTCGTCTGCAATATCAAGGAGCCGTTCCGTGCCGTCGTCGCGCCGGGCAAACAGGACATCTTCGATCCGGGACTTCAATTCTTCCGGCAAATCCGCATAAACGCCGAGCTGGCCGGCATTGACGATCCCCATATCCATGCCTGCGTCGACCGCGTGATAGAGGAAGACCGCGTGCATTGCCTGGCGCAACGGTTCGTTCCCTCTAAAGGAAAAGGAGAGATTGCTGACGCCGCCACTGACTTTGGCATGGGGAAGTTTCTCTTTGATGTCACGAGCCGCCTCGATGAAATCGAGGCCATAACGTGCATGTTCCTCAATTCCCGTCGCGACGGCAAAGATATTTGGATCGAAGATGATGTCTTCGGGAGGAAAGCCCACCTCTTCGGTCAAGATGCGATAGGATCGCTGACAAATCTCGAGTTTGCGCTCGCGGCTGTCGGCTTGGCCCGTCTCATCGAAGGCCATAACGATGACAGCCGCACCATAGCGGAGTATTTCTCGCGCCTGCTCGACAAAGGGCTCTTCACCTTCTTTGAGACTGATCGAGTTGACCACGCCTTTGCCTTGTATGCATTTGAGGCCGGTTTCGATCACTTCCCATTTGGAGGAGTCGACCATCACCGGCACGCGCGAAATATCGGGCTCCGAAGCAACTAATTTCAAAAATGTGCCCATCGCGTGAACCGCATCGAGCATCGCCTCATCCATATTGACGTCGATGACCTGGGCGCCGTTCTC
>DLVK01000249.1:3982-4224 GCA_003444235.1 Rhodospirillaceae bacterium | reverse complement strand
GTCGATGACCTGGGCGCCGTTCTCAACCTGGCTGCGCGCGACATCGAGCGCGGTTTCGTAATCGTCCTCCATAATCAACTTTTTAAATCGGGCCGAACCGGCAACGTTGGTCCGCTCGCCCACATTGACGAAACCCGTCACGTCATCGAACTGCAGGGGTTCGAGACCTGCAAGCGAACATAAATGAACGTCTTCGGGCACCATACGCGGCGTCAAACCTTTCACCGCGTCCACGATCGCCG
>DLVK01000249.1:0-3660 GCA_003444235.1 Rhodospirillaceae bacterium | reverse complement strand
CCAGATGTTCGGGCGTGGTGCCGCAACAACCGCCGACGATATTGACCAAGCCGCTCTCGGCGAACTCAGCCAAGGCACCCGCCATATATTCCGGCGTATCGTCATAGCCGCCGAATTCGTTGGGCAAACCCGCATTGGGATGAACGCTGACAAAAGTATCGGCGACACCTGCGACCTCGAGCACATGGGGACGCAAATCGGCAACCCCGAGTGCGCAATTGAATCCGATGCTAAGTGGCTTGGCATGGGCGACCGAATGCCAAAACGCTGCCGGGGTCTGGCCCGAAAGCGTGCGTCCCGAGGCATCCGTGATGGTGCCCGAGATCATGATCGGAAGATGAATTTGCCTTTCATCGAAAAGCTTCAGGATCGCATAAATTGCCGCCTTGCAATTCAGGGTATCGAATACGGTTTCGATAAAGAGCGTATCGGCTCCCCCATCAATTAAACCGTTAGCAGCGACCGTGTAAGACTCAACCAATTCATCAAAACCGATATTACGGAAACCGGGATCGTTCACATCCGGCGAGAGGGATGCGGTGCGGTTGGTAGGCCCCAGAACACCGGCGACGAAGCGGGGGCGTGTTTCATCCTTCTGCCAGGCGTCTTCAACCGCATTGCGGGCCAGACGGGCGCCTTCGTAGTTGAGTTCATAGACCAAGGCCTCCATCGCGTAGTCGGCCTGGGAAATGGAGGTGGAATTGAAGGTGTTCGTTTCAACAAAATCTGTCCCCGCGTCCAAAAACCCGCGATGTATGTCGGTAATCAAATCAGGCTGCGTCAATGTCAGCAGATCGTTATTGCCTTTCAAATCTTCCGGCCAATCCGCAAAACGGGGGCCCCGAAAATCGTCCTCCTCGAGTTTGTGACGCTGGATCATCGTGCCCATGGCGCCATCGAGAACGAGAATTCGTTCGCGAAGCAGTGCGGTCATTTCCGCGCTCCGGTCTACCGGCGTTTTGATTTCGGGCGGGCTGAAGTCGATCTCGCTCATTGCCCGGTCTCGGAATCCATTGAAGGTTTGAGGCCAAGATTGCGGCAGATCGCATAGGTAAGCTCAGCCTGATTCAAAGTATAGAAGTGAAACTGATCGACGCCACCGGAGCGCAGATTCTGGCAGAGTTCGGTAGCAACTTCGGCTGCGACCGCCTTCCGTGCGGCGGCATCTTCTTCAAGCCCCGCAAACCGGGCCCTTAGCCATTCGGGGATCGTTGTGCCGCATTTCTCAGCGAAGCTCACGATGCGGGCCAGATTGAGAACCGGGATAATTCCGGGAATGATTGGGATCGAGAGGCCCGCTGCCGTCACCGCATCTCGATAGCGGAAAAAGTACTCGGGTTCGAAAAAAAACTGAGTGATTGCCTGTTCCGCACCGGCATCGATTTTGCGCTTGAGCATATCGATATCAGCGTCCGCCGAGGGGGAGTCCGGATGCGTTTCAGGGTAGGCAGCGACACTGATATGAAAATCTCCGATTCCCCGAATTCCCGACGTAAGCGCGGCAGCGTTTTCATAGCCGCCGGGATATGGGTTATAGCGTTCCGCGTCTTCGGGAGGATCTCCGCGCAAAGCCACGATGTGGCGAATTCCCGTATCCCAATAGCTTTGAATTACCTCATCGACCTCTTCACGTGTGGCATCTACGCAAGTGAGATGCGCCGCAGGTTCGAGCGCGGTCTCTTCCTTCAGTCGCTTCACCGTCGCATGGGTCCGATCACGGGTACTGCCGCCGGCGCCGTAGGTGACCGATACGAAATTTGGGGCGAGCGGTGCCAAACGCTCAACCGCACGCCACAAATTGTCCGCCATCTTTTCGGTAGCCGGTGGAAAGAATTCGAAACTGACGCTTGGAATGCTCATCCGCCGATTTCCTCCGCAGGTCCACCCTGAACACCACCTGTTTTTACCGCCGGCCATAACTTAACCGTCAGGGGATCTCCTGCTAGCGTCACTGAAGCACGCCGTTCCAAACCCGCCTCGGTAAACCAACTCTGAATTTCGTCGTCGCCGAATCCGAGCCAACGGTGCCCATGTTCCTCAAGCAACTGGCGTTCGGTATGCGGCGTAAAATCAATGACGATTAAGGTACCGCCGGTACGCAAGACACGTGCTGCTTCGCGCAGCGCCACGGCGGGCCGTTCGGCGTAGTGCAATACGAGATGAAATGTAGCCACGTCGAACACACTGTCCGGCAACGGCAGTTGCATCATGTCTCCGTGGCGCACTTGGCAATTTTTAAGGCCGGCATTTTCAATATTGACGCGCGCCACCGCCAGCATGTCACGCGACAGGTCCACACCAACCGCCCTTTCCACCCGGTGCGCGATCATCTCAAGCATTCGACCGGTGCCGGTTCCGATATCGAGAAAATCGGCAACCGGCTTTTGCGGCCAGGTCGCATCCAGCACCTGTTTCACCTCACCATCGTCGATGTAAAGGGCACGGATTGCATCCCATTCCTCCGCATTCTCGCGAAAGAACTCCGCTGCCCTACGCGCGCGATCTTGTTTTACCTCGCCAAGATGGGCCAGATCGCGAGCGATCACGTCATCGTCCCGAGGCACGGCATCAACAATGGTTTGCAGAATCTCCGCCGATTGTGCGGTCTCTGCCAATCGATAGTAGGCATGGGTGCCCTCGCGCAATCGCTCCAATAACCCAGCCTCGACCAGTTGCTTCAAGTGGCGGGAAATGCGCGGCTGGCTTTGACCGGTTATGCGTGTCAGTTCGCTAACGGTCAGTTCACCCTCGGCGCAGAGCGTCAACAATCTAAGCCGAGTCCCCTCTGCGGCTGCACGCAACGTTTGTAAGATTTCCTGCATTTCAGACATTTGTTTGGTCTTACTACATCAAAATTCCGAATGGGCGCCTTCATAACAACAATGCATAACAATATAAACATATCGTTATATATTTTTAAAGCCTCTTTATCGTTAGAAAAAGTGGGCGATGTTTGCTACCTTACAAATTGATCTGAATCTACTCGGCGTATTCGAATTAGGATGCGAGGATATGAGGATATAATGAGATGGAAATTTCGAACTCCAGAAAACAAGCAATCCGCTGGACTATTTCTGCCTCGATTGCCGTATTCTTAGCTAGTTGCAATCCGCAGACGACGGGCGGCAATCGTGATCCATGGCATAATCCATTCTACTGACCCCCTGGCGAAGAAGAGCGCGTGGCGCCCTCCACAAAACAACAGCTAAATAAGTAAGGCTGCCGAAATTAGGCCGAACAGTCTTTGACGCGGAGAATATTGTCTCTGGTCGTTTGGACGTTGATCTCGTGTGCACCGACGCAAAACATACAAATTTAATACAGAGACATTTTTGCAACACCGGTTGTAAAGAGTCGCAAGTAGCGGATTCCAGCGTTTTCAATCGCATCCGGTCTGTGATAATCGTGGTGGTTGTTGGTGTTTTGCTCGAACAACGACCTTGAAAATAGTTGCAACTTGGGAATTTGGCGCTATTTTTAGGACTGTGTTGAGGGTGGGCATTTGTTTAGACCTTTGGTTTGGTCTTCGCAAACAACGCGACTGAGGCTAAGTGACTGCGATTGAGGGGTTCTTCAATTGATTAAACGTATAAAAAACTCCGCCGGCGCACTGCGCGTTGTGGCCGCCGCTCTCGCCGTTCTGATGCTCGCAAGCTGTGC
>DLVK01000395.1:0-5953 GCA_003444235.1 Rhodospirillaceae bacterium | reverse complement strand
GGGGTATCCGGAACGGTACGGCAGGCTGCGTTTTCAAATAAGCTTCCATGAACTGCTTAAAAATCGGTGCGGCAACAGATCCGCCGGTTTCGCGCTTGCCGAGCTTCTCGCGATCATCGAATCCCACATAAACCCCGGCAACCAAATCCGGCGAGAAACCGATGAACCAGGTCTCGCGGCTATTGTTGCTGGTGCCAGTCTTACCGGCGAGCGGTTTGCCGATCGTGGCAATGCGACGTCCAGTGCCGCGTTGGACGACCCCCTCGAGCATAGATACCACTTGATAGGCACTCGATGCATCCACCACCCGTTCGCGCGTATCGGGAATCACGGGTACCGTTTGGTCTGCCCAACCTTCGGTACTGCAGCCATCGCACGACCTTGTGTCGTGACGATAGACCGTCTTGCCATGGCGATCCTGCACCCGGTCAATCAACGTGGGCACGATCCGTTTGCCGCCATTGACCAGCATTGCATAGCCTGTGGTAATTTTTAGAAGCGTTGTTTCATAGGCACCCAGAGACATTGCCAAATGCGGCGGCAAGCTATCGGTGATGCCAAAACGTTTGGCCATTTTGACCACCGGATCCATCGTTATTCTCTGTGCCAGCCTAACGGTCATCAAATTCCGGGATTTCTCGATTCCGAGCCGCATCGGACTCGGCCCGAAAAATTTGTTGGAATAGTTGTGAGGTTTCCATTTGCCCTGCCCCGGCCCCTGATCGATGACGAATGGCGCATCCATGAGATAGGTCGACGGTGTAAACCCATTTTCGAGTGCCGCCAGATATACGAACGGCTTGAAGGCCGAACCGGGCTGGCGCTGTGCCTGGGTCGCGCGATTGAACTCACTCATCTCATAGTCATAGCCACCGGACATGGCATAGACGCGGCCGGTATGGGGGTTGAGGGCAACGATCGCACCATTGACGGCCGGAACTTGCCGCAGCCCATAGGTATTGGGCGGATAGGTATTGGATTCACCTTTTTTAGCCGTCGTATTTACGGTGACCGCTTCGACCAGCACCACGTCGCCAACCTGTAATACATCCGATGGTTTTCTTATCGCCGGTCCCCGCTTAAGCTCAGGTTGCCATTCGCGGGCCCATTTGAGTTCGCTTAATGGAATACGTCCGACGACACCGTTCTTCAGGCCGATCACCGCGGCGGCGGCATCGAGCCTCAACACCAACGCGAGCGGCCACTCGCCGCCGCCTTCCGGTACCTCGACGGGATTCAGCATATCGCGCCAGTTCTGCGGCACGGGAATTTGAGTTACGGGACCGCGATAGCCGTGGCGCCGATCATATTTGATCAAGCCGACACGAAGAGCGTCTTCAGCAAGCTTTTGCATTTTAGGATCGAGCGTCGTGCGAACTGATAAACCGCCTTTGTAGAGACCGTCGTCACCGAACCGTCGTGTTAATTCACGGCGCACCTCTTCCAGAAAAAACTCAGCTTTGACGATTTGCACAGCCTCGCGAGGGATCGCTTTCAGGAGTGATTCCCGAGCCACCCGCGCTGTTTCTGAATCGATAAACCCTTCTTCCAGCATGCGCCCGATGACCCAATTACGGCGTTCGACCGCTGCTTTCAATCGGCGAACTGGATGGTAATTGTTAGGCGCTTTCGGCAATGCTGCGAGATAGGCCGCCTCCGCTATCGAGAGTTCGTCGAGCGATTTGTTGAAATAGTTTAACGCCGCCGCGGCGACACCATAGGAACCGTAACCGAGATAGATTTCGTTCAGGTAAAGCTCGAGAATGCGTTCCTTGCCGTAGGTTTTTTCGATCCGAAAGGCGAGGATTGCTTCCTTGATCTTACGCTCGATCGAAACTTCGTTTGTCAGAAGAAAATTCTTCGCAACCTGTTGGGTAATCGTCGAGGCACCGACCGGCCGACGCTTCTGAAAGTAATGCCGAACGTTTTGCACGCTTGCGCGTACTAGCGCCTTAAAGTCGACGCCGGGATGCGTATAAAAATCTTGATCCTCGGCGGCGAGGAACGCATTGATCAAATGTTTGGGCATCACGCGGACCGGGACGAAAACCCGCCGTTCGGTCGCATACTCCTTGATCAACCGTCCATCACCCGCATGCACGCGCGTTACCGTCGGCGGGTTGTAATCCGCCAGTTGCTTATAGTCGGGAAGCCCCTGTCCGAAGGACCAAAGCACGTAGGCACCACCTGCCGCGGCCAGGATCGCAAAAAACAACCCGACCGAGCACATAAACGTCAAAAACTGCCAAAACCTGCGCATTGGTGCTCCCGAAAGCGCGCGCTCGTTAACCACAATATGGACCGCTCGGCGCCCAAGGCCAAGCGCGCTAATTACATACCCATCAATGTGGCATTCTTATGACCGATTCAATGCGGTCTTTCGCTGGAAATAACGTTCGACGGATCGATAAATCGATTTCGAGAGCTTTCTGTAGAAGCTCTTGGTGCGTAACACCTTTTCATCACTCGGGCTGGAAAGGTACCCGATTTCCATCAGAACCGACGGGGTGTCCGGAGATTTCAGCACTGCGAATCCGGCAAACCGATGCGTGTTACGCAGCACTCGGATATCGCGTGCCAATTCGGCAATCAGAACCTCTCCGAAAATTGCTGATTCGTTCATCGTCTGCCGCTGACGAAGACCGATCAAGATCGAAGCCACCGTATCGGACTGCCGCGACAAATCTACACCGGCAATAATGTCGGAACGGTTCTCGCGTGCTGCCAAGGCGGCAGCTTCCTTATCGGAAGATTTTTCCGATAGCGTATAGACCGACGCACCGCGGATCCGCCGATTTTTGTGGCTGTCCGCATGGATGGAGATAAATAATTCCGCCTTTACCTTCTCGGCCATTTGATAACGGCGCCTGAGAGGCACGTAGGTATCCTTATTTCTGGTCAAATATACCCGGTAGCGCCCGGTGGATTCGAGCATGCGACGAACCGCTCTGGCAGCGCGCATGGTGACCACTTTTTCACGCAACCCCCGAACTCCGATGGCTCCGGGGTCTGGACCGCCATGACCGGGGTCGAGCATGATTACACGTTTCCGTTTTACCGTCCTACCCCGCTTGGGCGGTGGTGGGGGCGGCCGCTTGACCACAACCGGAGTCGCGGGTTTTTTCCAATCTGTCGTCTGAAAGGATTTCTTACCGGCGGAAAACGCCGCGACACTGACAGGTTTCAAATCGACCAGAAATCGGAATTTACCCTTTCCTTCGGGCCGAAGAATTTGGTGTCGGGCGATTTGCACCGGTTTTTTGACGTCGATTACGAGCCGGCTGGTGCCTGCTTGGAAAAGGCCGTAACGATAACTACTGACGACGCCAAGTGTCAGCCGTCGATCAGCTCGTTTGACCTGCCATTGTAAGGCCGGAAAATCGACCACCACGCGAAAGGGTTCTGACAGTGTAAAAATTTTGTAGGGCAAGACCCTATCGAGATCCAAAACTAGTCGAGTATGGCCGGGATGCGTACCGAGCCGGGCATCACTGACCGTAGGAGCGCCCGCCAAAAGAGGCGAAGAAAGCGCACATAAGACTGCCACGCCGATAGACCGTTGAAGAAGTTTCTCGAAAACCCTGATCACCAATCGGACCCGCCGCTCCTTAAACAAGAACGAATCATTCGTATATTTATTGTAAAAATATTTTCTTGTCCATATTTTATTAATCAAAATAAATGAAAAGTATATTTATTACTATAATTTTATAAAATGCTAATTTATTTATATTATTATGATATATCGAATACAATATTTAATAATATTTACTTAAATTCCTTTTCCTGGTTTTTGCGTAATCGATGTTGAAGTGCGCTCTGTGCGCAGGTTTCCGGTGTTTTTGTTGGTGAAGCCAAATTCAGATTGTCGAAATGCATCGCATCGGCGTATTTTAGTAGCGTAGTTTGGCTATCATTATTAGCGACAGGACCAAGCGTGTCTTATCCCCTTGAAAATTTAGCGCCCCACCATGAGGAAGCGGGCCTTTCGGTGCCGACAATTTGCGGCCCAGGGAATGTATCGCTCGAAATGGCCACTATCGAATCGAATATCAAGTCCCAATTCAACCTATCGGTCGGAACAATTACCCAATCACCGCCAATTCATCGGCGCGTTGAATTCGGGTCAAATGCTTCCAGTGAGGCAATCGCAAGGCATATCGGCGATCTTCGCCGAGACCATTCCCGATTCTTCCGGCCGACCAACCTACCGAGCCCAATCAAACCGGCGACCGCTCAGTTAGCGACCCGGATTTGGTTGACGGAGAAAAATCAAAATGACAAGGAAAATGCTCATCGACGCGTCACAGCCCGAGGAGACTCGTGTCGTCGTCATGCAGGACAGTCGAATCGAAGACTTCGATTACGACTTCGAAGCCAAAAAGCAGCTCAAAGGAAATATTTATCTAGCTAAGGTAACGCGCGTGGAGCCGTCGCTCCAAGCAGCCTTTGTAGACTATGGCGGAAACCGCCATGGATTTTTGGCATTCAATGAAATTCATCCGGACTACTACAAAATCCCGATCGCCGATCGCGAGAAGCTAATCGCGGAAGAAACTGTTGCCGAAGACGCTAGCGACGAGCCGGAGGAAGGCGAAAGCGTAGAGACCGTCGGCGGCGACGACCTCGAGGATGAGGAAAAGCGCCGCCGCAAGCTGCGCCGTCGCTACAAAATTCAAGAGGTCATCAAGCGCAACCAGATTATTCTGGTACAGGTCGTTAAAGAAGAACGCGGCAACAAAGGGGCGGCTTTGACCACCTATCTGTCGTTACCGGGCCGGTATTGCGTCTTGATGCCAAACACCGCGCGTGGTGGCGGTATTAGCCGCAAGATCACCAATCAAAAGGACCGCAAGCGGCTCAAAAAAATTCTCGACGAGTTTGGTATCCCGGGCGGCATGACCGTTATCGTGCGTACCGCCGGGTCGGAGCGTACCAAAGCCGAGATTAAGCGGGATTACAATTATCTCGTTCGGCTATGGGACACCATTCGCGAAGAGACGCTTCAATCGATCGCACCGGCGCTGATCTATGAAGAAGCCAACCTGATCAAGCGCGCCATTCGCGACCTCTACAGTAAGGAAATCGACGAAGTATTTGTCGACGGTGACTCGGGCTACCGGGTCGCCAAGGACATGATGAAGACGCTGATGCCGAGCCACGCAAAAAAGGTACAACCTTACAAAAATGGCGGCACACCGTTGTTCCACACCCATCAAGTTGAGGGTCAACTGGACAGCATCAATAGTCCGGAAGTGCAGCTTCGGTCCGGCGGTTATGTAGTACTGCACCAAACCGAAGCTTTAGTTGCGATCGACGTCAATTCCGGTCGCGCCACGCGCGAACGGCATATCGAGGAAACTGCGCTTCGAACCAACCTGGAAGCAGCGGACGAAATTGCACGGCAACTACGCCTTCGCGACCTCGCCGGTTTGATCGTGATCGATTTCATCGACATGGATGAGAACCGCAACAATCATGCGGTCGAACGTCGCCTCAAAGACGCATTGCGCGCCGACCGAGCACGGATTCAAGTTGGCCGGATCAGCCATTTTGGTTTGCTCGAGATGTCGCGCCAAAGGCTACGGCCCAGTCTGACGGAAATCTCCAGCGAGCTTTGCACTATTTGTGGTGGAACCGGTTTGGTTAAATCGACCGAATGGGCAGCCCTTTATACGTTGCGCGCGGTCGAGGAAGAGGCAATCAAAAGCAAACCCGAAAAGCTCAATGTCTGCGTTCACCCGGATTCAGCGCTCTATATCCTCAATCACAAACGCGACGCGTTGGCCAGTATCGAGGAACGCTACGGCGTAACAATTACCATTACTGCCGACGGTGACCTCGGCGGCGAAACCTGCATGTTTGAATCCGAGGACGGCGAACGGCGACCACCGGCAGCACGGAAAGCCGCACAAAGCGAAGGCGACGGCAAGAAACGTCGCCGCCCCCGCCG
>DLVK01000387.1:2185-2520 GCA_003444235.1 Rhodospirillaceae bacterium | reverse complement strand
CCGGCCACTTCTACAGGATGGGAAAAATAGGGATCGCCGGAGGCACGCTTTTGCGTGCCGTGGGCCTGCATCGAAAACACATAAGCCTTGTTTAGAGCAATCTCGTCCGCACTGGGATCGTAGCTGCGCACGCGCTCGACCAATTCATATTGGCGCATCATGATGGAAACGCCTCAACTGGGCTCGCCGATGGGCGAAACCCGAGCCAGTGTATCGAAAAAAAAGAGCGGTTATGCCGCCGGAGGATCTCCTGCATCAGATTTTCCGGCCGCACTCGCCTCGCCGTCGGCCGCCTCCCCCTCGGTCATCGCCGCGACCATATATTCCATCGGCTC
>DLVK01000387.1:0-1869 GCA_003444235.1 Rhodospirillaceae bacterium | reverse complement strand
TTCCATCGGCTCGTCATCTTCGGGCTCGTCTATTTCCGCAACTTTTTGCAGACCCTTGACCAGAGAATCGCGAAGCTCATCCAATTCGATGGTTTCATCGGCGATTTCACGTAACGCCACTACTGGATTTTTATCGTTGTCGCGCTCGACGGTCAGTTCACCGCCGGCCGAAATATTGCGGCTCCGTTGGCCCGCAAGCAGCACCAATTCGAATCGGTTGGATACGCGTTCGATACAATCCTCAACCGTGACACGGGCCATCGGCTTTTCTCCATCTATCTCTTCATTCGGAAGGCCGCCGACTATAGAGCGGAGACCTCAGGAAATACAAGGATTTTCACTCACTTGAACACTAATTTAAATAGCCTCGGAAGGCAAAAATCATCAACAACATCTTGCAGCCTGGAAATTTCATGCTATTTCATAAGTTAATTCCTCAACTAAGGAGATATTAGTGTTCAATAATTAAAAGAAAACTTATCGTAATAAAGTTTATTTATAAATAATTATATGTAAATAAAAAGGAAGTATAATGCTAGATTATATTAAAGATGATGAGAAATATTGTTTGTTTATTGATGGATCTAACTTATATGCATCCGCTCGAGGTCTTGGATTCGATATAGATTACAAAAAACTTCTTGAGTCCTTCTCGCATAACGGCCGCCTTATCCGAGCCTACTACTACACAGCTGTCGTCGAAGATCAGGATTACTCGCCGATCCGTCCTCTCGTGGATTGGCTCGACTATAACGGTTTCACGATCGTCACAAAGCCGACCAAGGAATTCACCGACGATACCGGTAGGCGAAAGATAAAGGGCGATATGGATATCGAGCTTGCCATCGACATGCTGGAGATGGCGGATCAGCTTGATCACGCTATCCTGTTTTCCGGCGATGGCGACTTCCGTCGTTTAGTGGAGGCAGTGCAGCGCAAATCTACCCGCGTCACCGTGGTGAGTACCGTCCAATCTCAGCCACCTATGGCCGCCGACGAATTGCGCCGCCAGGCCGATTTCTTCATCGAACTTAACGATCTCGCGAATGAGGTGGCACGCAAGCACCAAGATCCACAGCAATATGAGCAAAATTCGGGACCGACGGATGATGGGTACGACGAAGACTACGAGGAAGAAGCAATCGTAGAACACGCCTAAAGCTGTTTTTCATGACACACCCCTCACTGCAATCGGATTGTGAACTTTGTCCGCGGTTGGTCGACTTCCGCGAAGACAACCGTGCCTCATATCCCGAATTTCATAACGCCCCCGTACCGAGCTTCGGCACACTAGACGCGCGGCTATTGATCGTAGGTCTGGCACCGGGACTAAAGGGAGCGAATCAAACCGGTAGACCTTTTACCGGAGATTATGCCGGCGACTTGCTCTATGCCACGCTACTGAAATTCGGGTTCGCGACCGGGGCATACGGTGCCACTGCCGAGGACGGACTAAAGTTGCAGGACGTACGCATCACCAATGCAGTTCGATGCGTACCACCGCAAAACAAACCGGTCGGAGCGGAAGTTAAGAATTGCCGTCCATTTTTGACCCAAGAAATCGAAGCAATGGAAAAATTGGAAATCATCCTAGCGCTCGGCACGCTGGCTCATAATGGTGTGCTTTCAAGCCTGGGATTCAAGCAAAGTGCCGCGAAATTCGGCCATTGCAAATTCCATGAACTAGCGCCGGACCTCCTGCTCGCGGACAGTTATCACTGTTCACGCTACAACACCAATACCGGTCGCCTGACCGAAGAAATGTTCTGCGACGTCTTCGCCGCAATTAAGGAACGTCTATAGGCGCGCCGCGACCTTGTCCCAAATATCGGGATTAACCAGATGGGGCGGTTTATCGCCCGCCAATAC
>DLVK01000310.1:0-5392 GCA_003444235.1 Rhodospirillaceae bacterium | reverse complement strand
CGCACTCCGGGGGATCAAGGCCTCCCTGCTACCTTTTGTTGAAGCGCCGCATTTGTTCGTCATGCTGCCAGGGGATATTTTTGCCGTTTTTGCCGATACGTTAGTGAATATCGGATCGGCCTTGTTTTGGCCGTTGCTTATCATTGTAATCGTTGCTGCCGCCGGCCCACTGATCCAGAACGGTCCGGTTTTCTCGCCGAAGGCGATCGGGTTCAAAACCGAGAAAATTAGCCCCATCAAGGGCGCGAAAAGGCTGTTTTCTGGAAATCAGTTGAACGAGTTTGTTAAAGGCGTTTTGAAGATTTCCATCGTTGCCATAATTGGCGCGTTGCCGGTGTTGCCACTAATGCCCGGGCTCGATTCTCTTACTACTTATTCGACGCAGGACTTTCTCGCGATCTTGCACGAAACGCTACTTAAGATGTTGGTCGCGGTCGTTGCGGTTTTGGCGGTAATTGCGATCGCCGATCTGATTTTCCAGCGCTACCGCCACAAAAAACAACTTCGCATGACCAAACAAGAGGTTAAAGAGGAGCACAAGCAGTCCGAAGGCGATCCCACCGCGAAACAACGTCTCCGCCAAATCCGACAAGAGCGCGCGCGCCAGCGCATGATGGCGGCGGTGCCGGAGGCGGATGTGGTGATTACCAACCCGACTCATTATGCGGTGGCGCTCAAATATGACGAAGACGAGATGGAAGCACCCAGAGTGACGGCTAAAGGACAAGATCTGATTGCCCAGCGCATCCGCGAAATCGCGGAAGAAAATGACATCACCATCGTCGAAAACCCACCCTTGGCTCGTGCGCTCTTCGCCAGTGTCGATCTCGATGATGAAGTGCCGCCGGAACATTATCAGGCGGTTGCCGAAGTTATCAGTTATGTGTGGGGCTTGCGTGGCGGCAACGGCCGGGCTGCCGGCAATATGGCCGGCGCACCGGCAGAATAATACCGGTTGTAGGAGCTTTCGATGGCGCCCCCATCCGGCTGGTTGCGGAGTGTTTTTGCCCGAGTTCGCGGTGGCTCTTCGACCAACCCGGACCTTGCAGCGGTTTTCGAAAAAATGCCGTTCGGCATCGTTATGATCGATGATGCGAAAAGCGGTTTCCGTATTGCCGCTTGCAACCCGGCGGCGGCCGAATTGCTCGAAGACGAAGCGGCGGCTGGGCGGGCTGTGGAGAGTTTTTTCGAGCGCTCGGCGGAGCTGGTCGCTGCACTGCGTGAGAATACAGACGCAACACCGGAGCCGTTGACGCTGCCGCTCAAGGCGAACCCGCAGCGCAGTATAGCCATCCATCCGGTACGCATAGACGGCGGCAATCCTCACGTTTTGCATCTGACCGACGTTACCGAACAGGTTCGCCTCGAAACTCAATTTGCTCAGTCGCAAAAAATGCAGGCCGTCGGCCAGCTTGCGGGCGGGATTGCGCACGATTTCAATAATTTGCTGACGGCGATGATCGGGTTTTGCGATTTGCTACTGCAGCGTTTTCAGCCGGGTGAACAGGTATTCGCAGACGTCATGCAAATCAAGCAAAATGCTAATCGCGGTGCTCGGCTGGTGCGTCAGCTATTGGCCTTTTCGCGCCGGCAAACTCTGCAGCCACGGGTGCTTGCGGTTTCAGATGTCTTGGCCGAATTGACCAGTATGTTGAAGCGGCTTGTAGGCGACGATATCGACTTGTCGTTAATTCATGGGCGTGATCTTGGCGCAGTGTTGGTGGACCAGGGTCAGCTCGAACAGGTAATTATCAATCTCGTGGTCAACGCCCGCGATGCGATGGATGCGGGGGGGCGGCTCGAAATCGAAACGTTCGATTTTATCCGTGGGACCGAACCGCTGGCAGGTCGCGATATGATGCCGCCCGGCAATTATGTGGCTATTCGGGTCAGCGATACCGGGGTTGGTATCGAGGATGAAAATCTGGAACGCATTTTCGACCCCTTCTTCACGACCAAGGAGGTAGGGTCGGGCACCGGGCTCGGGTTGGCGACCGTCTACGGTATCATCAAACAAACCGGCGGATTTGTGTTTGCCGAGAGCGCCGGCACCGGGGCGGGGGCACGATTTATAATTTATTTGCCCTGCCACGAAGGCGAAGCAGCAACGACGCCGGTAATAGAGGCATCTCGGGCAGCGACGGACCTTACCGGCGGCGGTACGGTGCTACTGGTCGAAGACGAGGATCCGGTACGGTTGTTTGGCGCGCGTGCACTCCGCAGCAAAGGCTACAAGGTTGTCGAGGCTCATAACGGAGAGGTTGCGCTCGAATTGCTGCGCGACGAGAATTTCGACCTTTTGATCACCGATATGATCATGCCGAACGTAAACGGTGCGGCGGTAATCGCCGCAGCTCGAAAGTCGCGGCCCGAACTGCCGGTAATCTGTATTTCCGGCCATACGGAAGAATCGATGGCAAAAGAGATGGATAATTTCGCCGATCTCCGATTCCTCGCCAAACCGTTCAGTCTGCAAGATTTGGCCGGTATGGTGAAAGATGCCATCGCCGATGGCGACCGCCCCGCCGGTCCGACCGATTAGAAAAATACTCTGTTTCTCTTACTCATTGATTTTAAGTGTATTATCGCATTCGAAAATTAGAACAAAAAAAGAACTTGCGAAAAAGAACAAATAGTGTACATTTTTTCCAAATCGTGACCGGGACCGGCGACACACCACGCCGAAGTCCAAAACGCGGTTCGGTTGCCAGTGCAGGATCGCTATGAAATAAGGAAAGGAACGTCGCTATGTCACAATCAGCAATTCGTCTCGTCGAAAAGGATAGTATGGACAAACAAAAAGCTCTGGAAGCTGCGCTGGGACAGATCGAACGGTCCTATGGCAAGGGATCGATCATGAAACTGGGCCAGCAGGACCAGGCGGTCGATATTGAAGCGGTATCGACCGGGTCTCTGGGCCTCGATATCGCGCTGGGCATTGGCGGCCTGCCAAAAGGCCGGATCGTCGAAATCTATGGGCCCGAAAGCTCGGGTAAGACCACCTTAGCCCTGCATGTCATCGCCGAGGCACAAAAGAGTGGCGGTACGTGTGCATTTCTCGATGCGGAACATGCGCTCGACCCGTCCTATGCCAAGAAGTTGGGTGTCGATCTCGACGATTTGTTGATTTCCCAGCCCGATGCGGGCGAACAAGCGCTGGAAATTGCCGATACTCTGGTACGGTCCGGTGCCATCGACGTATTGGTCGTGGATTCCGTCGCCGCATTGGTCCCGCGGGCGGAACTGGAAGGCGAAATGGGCGACACCCATGTGGGTTTGCATGCTCGCCTCATGAGCCAGGCGTTGCGTAAGCTCACCGGCTCGATTTCACGCTCCCAGACCATGGTGATCTTCATCAATCAGATCCGAATGAAGATCGGCGTCATGTTTGGTAGCCCCGAAACCACGACCGGGGGCAATGCGCTCAAATTCTATTCCAGTGTGCGGCTTGATATTCGTCGGATTGGTGCGATCAAGGATAAGGATGACGTGGTTGGCAACCAGACCCGGGTCAAAGTCGTCAAGAACAAGGTCGCTCCCCCGTTCAAGATGGTCGAATTCGACATCATGTACGGCGAGGGTATCTCCAAGACCGGTGAATTGCTCGATCTTGGCGTCGATGCGGGGATTGTCGAGAAGTCCGGTGCCTGGTTCTCCTATGGCGATCAGCGTATTGGACAAGGTCGTGAAAACGCCAAGACTTTTCTCACCGAAAACGCTGAGATCGCGACCGATATCGAACGTCAGGTGCGTGAAAGCGCCGGAATTCTGACCGAAAAGATGCTTGAGGGCGGTGGTGCCGATACCGGTGACGATGCCGACAATGAAGATGACCTGACAGCGTTGGAGGCAGAAGAGGCCGCCGCCAGCAAATAGGAATTTCATAGCGATTGTGGTGCTTTCAGTGCCCCACACTGGTGTATCTCGCAATGGCCTGGCCTCGGGAGCTTTCCCGGGGCCTTTTTTTCAGCAGCGTAAAATTTATTGCGCCGTGCCGTTTTTGGGTGAGTGTGATTTCCGACGCCGATTTAGCTGTGATTTGCCTCCTATGGGGCGGGAGCGGATAGCTGGACAGGCCGCGTTGCCCAAGCTAAAACCGCGACTTTGACCGGTTCAGTACCCGTAGCTTGGAGAATGCCACCGGTTCGCTGCGAAGATTGGAGCAATGACCAGTACCAACGACATACGGACGGCGTTTTTGGAATTTTTTCGCCGCGATGGCCATGAGGTCGTTGATTCCTCGCCGTTGGTCCCGCGCAACGACCCTACGCTTATGTTCACCAATGCCGGCATGGTGCAGTTCAAGAACGTCTTCACCGGTGCCGAGCAGCGGCCCTATTCCCGTGCCACCACGTCACAAAAATGCGTAAGGGCCGGCGGCAAACACAATGACCTCGAGAATGTCGGTCATACCGCGCGCCACCACACCTTTTTCGAAATGCTCGGCAATTTTTCCTTCGGCGATTATTTCAAGGAACATGCCATCGAATGCGCCTGGTCGCTGGTGACCGAAGAGTTCGGCCTCGACAAGGAGCGCTTGTTGGTCACCGTCTACGCCGAGGATGACGAGGCTGCGGGTTTATGGGCGAAAATCGCGGGCCTTTCCGACGACAAAATAATTCGCATCGGTACATCGGACAATTTCTGGGCTATGGGCGATACGGGCCCCTGTGGGCCATGCTCTGAAATCTTCTTCGATCACGGCGATCACATTGAGGGCGGTCCTCCGGGCACACCGGAGGAGGATGGCGACCGGTTCGTCGAAATCTGGAACTTGGTGTTCATGCAGTATGAACAGGAAACACCAGACAACCGGGTCGATCTGCCAAAGCCCTCGATCGATACCGGGATGGGCCTCGAGCGCATGGCGGCGGTGCTGCAAGGGACCCATGATAATTATGAAATCGACCTGATGCGGGGCTTGATCGAAGCCTCCGCGGAAGCCAGCAACACCGATCCCGACGGCGATCGTTCGGTTTCGCACCGGGTAATTGCCGATCACCTTCGTGCCTGCAGCTTTTTGATCGCCGACGGCGTACTTCCGTCGAACGAGGGGCGGGGCTACGTGCTCCGCCGGATCATGCGTCGCGCGATGCGTCATGCCCATTTGCTCGGCTGCAAAGACCCATTGATGTACCGCCTTGTGCCGAGCCTGGTTGCGGCCATGGGACAACATTATCCGGATCTTGGACGAGCCGAGCCGTTGATCACCGAAACCTTCAAACTTGAAGAGGTCCGATTCAAAGACATGCTGGGCCGTGGGCTCAAATTGCTCGATGATGAAACCGACAAGCTCGCATCTGGCGGAGTGTTGCCGGGCGAAGTGGCGTTTAAACTCTACGATACATATGGGTTTCCGCTCGATTTGACCGAAGATATTCTGCGTGGGCAG
>DLVK01000112.1:0-8198 GCA_003444235.1 Rhodospirillaceae bacterium | reverse complement strand
GCAAGTCCGGTGTGAAATAGTTCATCCGGTGTTTGATCAACCGGGTCAGTTCCGCCGGCGATTGATGCACCGCCTCCAAACGAGCGTCCCAGGACAGGACTGCGGCCGGAAAATTCTCGAACATGGTGAAGGGGTCCGGATGAGACGGAAATGCTGCTTCTCCTTCTTCCCGCGGCACAAGTTCCGAATCCGTTTGGCGGCGTTCGGCAAGCTCGGCAAATAGCGCGTCGTAGGCGGGGATAATGTGGCGCCAATCATAAACCGCTTCCGCCCGAGCGATACCCGCCTCGCCCATTCGGCGACGAAGGTCCGGGTTTTCGATAAGTTTGATAAGTGCATCGGCGAAGGCATCGTTGTCGACCGCAGTGGCCAGGGATGCGCCAGCGAGATACTCTCCGTAATTGTCTTCTTCGGTGAGATAGCGATAGGCCTGATCAACGCCGGTACCAGGCGGCGGTGCCTGGGTCGGGACCAAAAATCCTTCGACACCGTCGGACAGTGCTTCGCGGTACCCATCCCAATCGCTGATCACCACCGGCAGGCCTGACGCCATTGCTTCGATCGGCGTGAGGCCGAAACTCTCCTGAATATTGTCCGACGGAGACGCGAAGATATCGGCGGCGGCCCAAATGCCGTCGGGAAATTCCGGTTCCGTATTGATCACAAAAGAGACCGAGGCCTGATCACAGATACCCGCCGCCGTGGTTCGAAAATCCTCTTCGAATTTCTTGTTCAGAAAATATCCATAAAAGGCGAGGTGAACTTTTTTGCCGGTTTCGGCGGCCGCTCGCTCGGCAGCGAGGAAAAGCGGCAACGGGTGAACCTTGGAATAAAAGCTGAGCCGGCCCAAGAACAGGATCACCACCGTGTCTTCGTCAAAGCCGAGCAACTCCCGCTGTTTCGCCCGCAGAGCCGGCCCACGGTTTTTGGCGAAATGCGCGCAGTCGATGCCAAGCGGAATGATGGGTGTCTGAACCGGGCAGGTAAAGTCGGTGCCGAAGCGCCGTCCCACATATTCCTCCCATCCGGCCCAAAGCGCTTTTATAGCGTCGCGGATGGCGATTGACGGGCAGATGATGGCATCCCAGCTTTGCAACGGATTGACGACACAGGCACCCACAGCCTCCATCGCGCCAGCGGTCGACATGGTGTGGCTAACGCCGCAAATGCTGTAGGCGCGTTGGTCGAGTTGACGGCGCGCCCATGCAAAAGGTGCGATGAACGGTTCCGGCTTCAACAAACATCCGATTTCGGCAAACCGCTCGGATTCGGTCTCGGCGATAAACTCGCAATTCTCGACCTTGCGGCCGGCCCGTTCCGCAAAGGATTGAAACGATTCGAACGGCGCATCATTCGCTGCGACACACCAAAACCGATCCTGCTTTGCATAACGCAAAAAGGCGTCGGTAATTCCATTAACCGCGACATGGATGCCGGCCACCTTTTGGCCAACCGGCTTGCGATCGGTGAAATGAAGGGCGGCAGCAGTCATGAAGGGACGATCGATCGGATAAAGCGCTGGGTCGTGCTCAACGTTCGGCAACCGACAATCGGTTCATCGCGTCGGGCGCATTTTCAGGCATTGTGGCCTGCGCTCGTTTCCATACGAACGGCGACTTGAGTTGGCCCCAAAAACTCTGTGGCACGTAATCATCAACACCGATATTAGCGGGCGGACGGCGGTCCGGATTGTAGAAGCTGCCGAACAATTGATCCCAAATCATTAGGTTCTCGCCGTAGTTGGTATCACCTTCTTCTTTGTGCCGCGAATGGTGCCAGCGATGGAGACTTGGCGTATTGAAGACATAGCTGATCGGCCCGAAGCGCATCTCGATATTGCAATGGGTGAGAAAGCCGATATAGGGCGTAATCATCGCCGTCCAAAGCATGACGAACTCCGGCGCGCCTACCAGCAACAACATGATCTGCCCAAGCGAAATGCTGACAATGGCATCGACGAAATGAAAACGACCGGTGTTGATAAACCAGAGCCGAACAACGCTGTGATGCACCGCATGGAACCGCCACAGCGGAGTCCATTCATGCGCCACCCGATGAGCCCAATAGAGACCGAACTCCGCAGCTGCCAAACCGAGTACTACTTGGAAGAACGGATGCCATTGATCCGGCCAAAGTGGTCCACCTTTATCTCCAGCGACCTCGATTATGCCAAGCAGCATAAGTCCGGCCCAAATCTGAGTCGCGATCTTGCTCAATACAGTGTGACCAAGATCGGCACCGATCTGGCCATCATTATCGAGCCATAGCCGTTCATGGGGCATTAGCCTTTCGAGAACGAAAATCGCCGCCGCGAGACTGAAGTAGGCAATATTGAAAAAAAGAATCGGCCGGCCGCTATCGATCCCAATATGGGTAAGCACGAGGCACCCGCCCATCAACATGGGCCAGGTGAGGTAGCTAATGGCGATGCGAATTTGCGCGCGCATTGAAACCTTTTCGTCGCTTGAAACCGGCATAATTACAAACTCTTGGAAAGCTTACTCATTTCAGCCGAGAGCTCCAAGAGGAAGCTTTAAGCTGAACTCAACCCTTTGGTGTCGCTTTCGGACCTAGAGGGTCCTCTTTGCGTACATCCGGAAAAAGCTGCTTGGGCTTATCGCAGTCGCGCGGCTTATAGGTACCGCCGAAAGCGACGTATTTAGGTTTCGACACGAAGGGACCCAACTCCTTCGGTTTTCTTGCCTTGAGGCTGTTATAGAGCCGGCCAGCATCGGTGCAAAATGCGTTGAAATCCGCGTTGCTCCGTTGCGAGGCTTCGTTCGCCAATGCGGTGACATACTTGTTGAGTTTCTTTTTAGCACTCGCGCCGTAGCGTTTGCGGAAATCCGCCTTCATCACTTTCCCGTACTGCTTCAGGACAGGACGAAATTTAACGACAAATTGATTGTAATTTTCTCGCTGACCGCAGCTCAACGCGGCCACCATCAAGGTCGTCTGTATCTTGCGGATTTCCTTGGAAATGTCCGCAGGCGTCATTTTTTTAGGGGCACACGCCGCAGCTAAGACACTCGCGCTAAAGCCGATGGCGGTCAGCCCGCCAATTGCCGGACCTATAAGTCGCGCCAGAAATCTGCCCACCAGTTGTCTGCCCTTGGCTTTCATGTCGCTCCATTCACACGCCAAAAATAATCTCCGCGTCGGAGCTCCCTCTGGGGCGATACTAATGCGGCTCCCAGTCATCTCAAAGTCTCTAATGCGACAAATCCAATAAAATTCACGCGCTCATCGAAAGCATGGTTTCGACCATTTCCGGTGTCACGTTACCGCCTGTAAGGGCCGCCACCGTTTTAAGGCCCGTATCCACCTTTCCGGTCAGAAACCCTGCCGCCGCAACGACACCCGCCGGTTCGCCCATTTGTTTGGTGCGAAAAAGAATTGTGCGGAATGTATCCGCGATATCACGCTCGCTGATCAGGACGATATCGTCCAAGAAAGCTTGCAAGTGCCGAAATGGGAATCCGCCTGGTTTCCGTGACGATAATCCGTCGGCAATGGTGTCCCAATAATCTATTTCCGTCGGCTCGCCCTTTTGCATGGACACGTATGCGGCATTGGCTTGCTCAGGCTGAACACCGATGACCTTGACATCGGGCCGTTGCAATTTGATAGCGGCAGCTATACCTCCCGCAACGCCACCGCTCGACACCGGCACCAGCACTTGCTCCACATCGGAGCACTGCTCAAGGATCTCCATACCAATCGATGCGTGCCCGGCGGTGATCGGCGGGTATTCCCAGGTATCGATTGCGGTCATGCCGCGCTCCGCAGCAACTCGCTGAACCGTCGGCTGCCGCTGCATGGCATCCGTACCGCAAAATACCACTTCCGCGCCGTGGCCTTCGGTTTGCGTAACCTTATAGGGACTGGTGGCATCCAACATCACGACCGCAATCGGCGAGCCCATCTCTCGTCCCGCATAGGCAAAAGCCTGAGCGAAATTACCCGACGACGTCACCACCACACCCTTCGCCCGATCCGCATCGCTCAGGCTTTGCATCGCGGTGAAGGCGGCACGCACCTTATAGGCGCCGGTCACCTGCATGTTCTCGCATTTGAGGAAGAGTTTCTCGTTGCCGATTTCGGTCGCATCGCGCGCCAGGGGGATAATCGGCGTCGTCCGGATCGCATCGGGGAGCCCGGCACGCGCGTCTTTGATTTGCTCGAGACTCGTTAGTTCGCTCATGGTTCGGTTTTCCTTCATTTGCCCTTGCGGTGTATAAGACCGGCTGCGGCGAAAATATACTACCGCCGCAAAGAGGGAGAGAATAAATGCGTCTTGGGGAAACCGAAGAAGCAATGCTGGCGGGCGAGATGGGCGAACCGCGACGGCGCGCGGTCGAACATCAGATCAAAGTCGGCCGATTTTTCGATGCACCGGATATGGTCGAAATCGCACAAGCCCATATCATGGCGGACACGGAAGCGCTGGGTGCCGCCAATGTGGAGTATCTCGAGGAAATCGCCCGCTTTCCGGAACCCGATCGCAAAGTCGCGGTGCCGACGATCACCGATCCACGCGGTGCCGACCTCAAGCAGTACAAAGCGATACGTCAGGACGAAACCTTTATCGATTTGGAACGGCGCACCATCGCCGCATTCGAGGCGCTCGGCGTGATGATGACCGACACCTGCATCAACTATCAGCTCTTCATGCCACCGGTATTGGGGCAACATCTGGCCTACGGGGATACGGGCGTTACGATCTACACAAACAGTGTGCTGGGCGCGCGCACGAATTACGAAGGTGGGCCGTCGGCCTTGGCCGCCGCCCTCACTGGGCGAACACCGCGCTACGGATTTCACCTCGACGAACCCCGTCGAGGCACGACGCTGTTCGAAGTCGACTATTCGTTCGACAGCCTCACCGTCTGGGGGGCCCTCGGCGGGATTATCGGGCGCGAAATGGGATCTTATTTCGAGGTGCCGGTAATCACCGGCATTAGCGATGCGCCCACGTCGGACGCGCTCAAACATTTCGGCGCCGCCTTGGCGAGTTTCGGTTCGACGCCCCTTTTCCATATGGTGGGCGTAACGCCGGAAGCGCCCGATCTGGAAAGCGTCTTCGATGGTGCACCGCCGAAAACTCGAAAAATCGGTAAAGACGAATTCAAGAATTTCTACACCGATTACGGCGCCGGCGAAGATGCGCTCGATGTCGTGGTTTTCGCAGCGCCGCAATTGTCTCTGGTCGAATTGCAAAGCCTGGCCGAACTGCTCGATGGCCGCAACGTACACAACGAGACATCCCTGCTCGTCTGCACCGCACCGGCCTTCAAAGCAGAAGCGGATCGGATGGGATTCACGCAAAAGATCGAAGCATCCGGCGCCTTACTGTTGGAAGGCGTCTGCTTCTATCAGATGCATGCCCGCGAGATGGGCGAGGCAAACGGCTGGCAACAGCTCATGACCAATTCGGCCAAGCTGACGAATATCATCAGCGGCTATGGCTACCAGCCGGTTTTAGGCTCGATGGAGGCCTGCGTGGACAGCGCTGTCGCCGGGAGGATCGTCGGGTGAGTGGACAAATTCTACAAGGCCATACAGGCATCGGTCCCACGGTTAGCGGCCCCGCCTTGGTCGCAAGCGATAATTTCAGCGCCCGCTACGACCTGGACCGGATCAAAGGCATCTTTTCCCGGCCTGCACACAAGCTCTATGGGGAAAGCTATCTGGATACGGTCCTTGTATTGAACATCGCCAAAGGCGGCGTGGCGACCGCGTGGATGCTCTACGAAATGGTAACGCGGGGCATGGCGCCGATTGCGCTGTTGCTCAATTATGCGAACCCGATCATGGCGCAAGGTGCGGCCCACGCGGACTTGCCGATGATCGATCGCTTCGACGGCGATATCACAACGATGATCACCTCCGGCCAGCAGGTGACGGTAGAACCCGAAACAGGTAGGGTATTCGTCACGTAAAAAAGGGTTCGAGATGGTCGCACCTTCGGTCAAGCCAGGTCTCGTCGCTCGCGGTTGGCATCGATTTCTTCAGATATTTCGACGTCGGCCAGTCGAGCACAGTGAAGAACGTCACGCCGCGTTGCGAGCCCGATATCAGGCCGAGGCCCGGCGGGATGATCACCAGATGACTGTCCGTACTCACGAGCCAATGTTCTAACGCACCTTAGCCGTCGGAGGCCCTTATGCCGGTCCACGCTGATTACAAACACGCACTCATTACCGGCGCCACCAGCGGGATCGGCGAATGCTTCGCCGAGCTTTTACCGGCAACCACCAACCTCATCCTGACGGGACGAGACGAAACCAAACTCGCAGACTTGAAAGAGCGCCTGACAAACGGCCAGCGGGAAGTGGAGACGATCGCGGCCGATCTCGCTGACGCGGAAGCCCGAAAATCGCTGCTCGAGAAAACCGTTGCCGCACCCTTGGACCTGCTCATCAACAATGCCGGTCTCGGTGCCTATGGCGCATTCACCGAAATTCCGCCCGAGCGCGAAAGCGAGATGGTCGAGGTGAATGTAACCGCGGTGATCGAACTCAGCCGAGCGCTTCTGCCTCAAATGATCGAGCGGGCTCGCGCGGATCTACGACGCGCGGGGATGATCGTCGTTTCCAGCACTGCCTCTGTAACGCCGGTCCCCTTCCTCGCCACCTATGCCGCCACCAAGGCATTCGAACGGCACTGGGGCGAAGCCCTGGCCGAAGAACTCCGTAGCGATCCCATCGACATTCTGGTGCTTTGCCCGGGCGCGACCCGTACGGAATTCTTCAATCGCGCTGAGATGGATGGATCGATGCTCAATAATATGGAGGAGCCCGAAGCGGTGGCGCGCAAAGCCTTGGCCGCACTCGGCCGACACACGGTCTTCGTCAGTAACGGGTCTACTCGGCTCGCCCTGGCACCGGCAATTCTTCCCCGTCGCCTTCTGACCAAGGGAATCGGACATTTCCTAAGAGGACGGCGTTAGAACCGTCCAATGCTTTCAGAGCCCTCAGAGCGGCAATTAAAATCTAGAGATTTCCCCGGTTCAGCGTCCAGTCATAGCGGTAATCGTCAATTTCCCGTCGTTTCTCCAATTTCGTCCGCAAGGCAGGACGCGCGAAACGCCAGATATGAGCGATGATTTTTTCGTCGCTATCGCCGAAATCCTCTTTGAACCATTTGTAGATACTGGAAACCACCAGTTCCCCATCGTCGATCGATACCGCGCGCGGGTGATTGACGAATTCCCGCCCTGCCGCCTCGAGCAATGCTGGAGCATTGCGACTGTTGAATGCGGTAGGCTGCAGATTAGGGCACCCGATCGACGCACAGTTTACCGCATAGTGGATGCGCGGATCGTTCCAAATCGGACGCAGTATTCGGTGCTCGATATCGTCGAGACTGACAGCCACCCCCTCGACCTGGAACAATTTCCGACCCCATGGCCCATCGGCGAACAAACCCGGCGAGATATCAATATCGCGGATCGAGTCGACCGGAAACCGCTCGATGACCAACCGCACCGTTAGCGCGTTATAGAGATTGATCCAAAAGGCGAGCTGTTCAGCCCGGTTGTACAGACTGATCGGCACCGCTGCGAGAAACTCGATGTAGGACTTGAGATTGAGCCGGTCCGCCCGCGGTACGTTGGCATAATCGATGCGATTGATGCCGTCTCGTCCCACAAGCACGTTTCGCCGAAGAAATTTGTCCCACGGACGGTGATCGATCAATGCGACCGATTGCGGATCGTGTCGGGACCATCGTTCCCAAAGTTGCTTCTCCGGTGCCGCTTCGACCGGGCCAGCCAAAATCAGGGCGATCAAGACTAAAAACCGTTGCATTGTCGAGCTCACGCAGCGGATGCTTTTCGGGCTTCGCGCTTTCGCTCGTGCGGGTCGAGATGCCGCTTGCGAATGCGGATGGCGTTCGGGGTGACCTCGACCAACTCGTCATCGGCAATATAAGCGAGTGACTGTTCGAGACTCATGGTGATGGGGGTGGTGAGCGTCACCGCGTCGTCCTTGCCGGCGGCACGAATATTGGTGAGTTGCTTGGTCTTCATCGGATTGACCTCGAGATCGAGGCCACGCGAGTGCTCGCCGATCACCATGCCGCGATAGACGGGCTCTCCCGCACCGATGAAAAGCGGGCCCCGCTCCTCCAAATTCCACAGCGCGTAGGGTACGGATTTTCCGGTCTCGGTCGAGATCATCACTCCGGTGCGGCGG
>DLVK01000322.1:1771-2514 GCA_003444235.1 Rhodospirillaceae bacterium | reverse complement strand
CTGCCGGGTCTTCACCCGGGCGTAGGGAGAGCAGACTTCCAGGTGGGAGCTTGAATACATTTTGATAGATCGAGCGCGGCGCGGGAATATAGTTGAACCGCAGAAATCCCGCGACCGCATCGCGGTCGATTTCCGGTTTCCATCCGTTGACGGTACGAAGCGCTTTCAGTTCCGACGCAAAGAAAAAACGGTCATCAACCGATCCGAAATATAAGGGTTTGATCCCCAAACGGTCACGGATTAACCAAAGCCTGCGCGCCTCACAATCCCAAAGCGCGATGGCAAACATGCCAATCAGGCGTTTAACGGTGGTCTCAATCCCCCAGTGGCCAAATGCCTCCAGTATTACCTCGGTGTCCGACGTACCTCGGAACTGGCACCCGTCGTCCAGCAGTTGCTGGCGGAGTTCTTGATAGTTATATACCTCGCCGTTGTAGACGATGGCGAAACGCCTGTTGGCGGATAGCATCGGCTGGTGTCCGGAAGGCGTGAGGTCGATAACCGCCAGGCGGCGAAAGGCGAGTGCGAGGCCACTCGGTGCATCAGTCCACTGCCCACCCATATCGGGGCCACGGTGATGGAGAGCGTCCGCCATCTGCTTCGCCTGCAGGGCGAGTTCATTACCGTCAAGTTGACGCTTGAGATCGACGAGACCGGCAATGCCGCACATCGGGTTTTCCACTGAATACCGTTTTAGGCACTTTAAGGATGTGAGCCTTAGGAGGCAATCGAGCGGTATCGGT
>DLVK01000322.1:0-1495 GCA_003444235.1 Rhodospirillaceae bacterium | reverse complement strand
GCACTTTAAGGATGTGAGGCTTAGGAGGCAATCAAGCGGTATCGGTCTGGCTAACCTAATACAATTGCGGATTCGACCCGCCCGAATTAGGTCTCATCATTAAGCGGGTACAAATAATGAACATGGCGCAGTGATTGGCCGTGCCTGATTGCTACTATAAATTCGCATATACACGTGTTTGCGCATTGGATTTTGAACGGATTTAGGCGGTGCGGCGGGTTATCATTGATTGCGATCCAGGACAGGACGATGCGGTCGCCTTGTTATTGGCTTTGATATCTCAAGACGAACTGGATCTCGCGGGTATTACGTGTGTTGCCGGCAATGTGCCGTTGCGCCACACGGTGCGTAATGCTTTGCGCGTAAGAGAGTTATCGGGACGTCGGAACGTGCCTGTTTACGCAGGTTGCCCAGGGCCCATTTTGCGGCCATTGGCGACGGCCGAAGAGGTACACGGTAAAACCGGACTTGATGGTGTTGACCTGCCCGAGCCGGACCTTGGTGCCGAGGAACGCCATGCGGTCGAATTTATCATCGAATCGTGTCGCGCAGCGCCGGATAGTGGTATCACATTGTGTCCCATTGGGCCGATGACAAACATTGCGATGGCGTTGGTCATGGCACCGGAAATTCGCCGAAGTATTCGTGAGATCGTGTTTATGGGTGGCGTGGCGCTGGACCTGGGGAATATCACGCCATCAGCTGAGTTTAATATTTTCGTCGATCCGCATGCCGCAGAGATCGTGGCTAAGTCGGGTATTCCGCTGACGATGTTTGGGCTCGACGTGACCCACAAGGCGCTGGCGACACCAGCTCGCCGCGCCGCCATTGAATCGATACCAACGCCGGTCGCGCAGGCCGTTGGGCAGATGCTCGCCTTTTACGAACGTACCGATGTTGACCGGTACGGTGATGTCGGTACGCCGTTGCATGACCCCTGCGTAATTGCGTATCTGCTCCGTCCCGAATTGTTCGAGGGACGCAGATGTTCCGTTACCGTCGACACGTCGGATGGACCGTCGGTTGGTCGTACGGTTGTCGATTGGTGGGGCAAAACAGATGCGCCGGCGAACTGCCTCGTCGTTTCGGAAATCGATGCGGATGGGTTTTTCGAATTATTGAACCAGCGTTTCGCACAGGTGTGACGGACAACACAGTCTCGCTGGTGGATTGATTTACAATTTCGCCCATATTGGTTCGATGAGGGAATGTCGAATGAACGAACAACCAATTACCTATGAGGTTGCGGTCTACAATAAGGATGTACGCGACGCGATGAAGGAAGGGGAGAGACATCCCTTTCTAAAGGACGAGTGGGCGGATATCCATTATGTGGAAATCCTCGCTTATTCGCCAAGCGCGGCACGCCAGAAGGTGGAAGTCCGTTATCCGCCATTCAGGGGCTACGTTATAGTGGACATCCAAGAGGCTTAATGCGCACCAAGTCGACCCTATTCGGCAAGGGCTCGTTCGAGAAAGTCTAACCTATCCTGAC
>DLVK01000204.1:6932-9942 GCA_003444235.1 Rhodospirillaceae bacterium | reverse complement strand
TGCTGGTCGCGGCCTGGTTTCTGCCGATGATGAGCGTCGAGCGTTTTATTTTCTGGCAAGACGAGCTTTCCTTTGTTCAGGCCCTGTTTGAGCTTGTCGACGCGGGCGAGGTTGGCCTGTTCTTTTTGCTATTTCTGTTTTCGGTGATTTTTCCCGCGGCCAAATTAATTCTCGCTTTCGTGCTCTGGCGCCGCGTCGATGCCAAAGGACCCGATCTCAGCCGTTACCTCGGAATGATCGAGCATTTCGGCCGCTGGTCGATGTTGGACGTGTTTGTGGTCGCGCTGTCTGTGGTGGCGATCAAGATCTCCATCGTCGCAGATGTCGAGGTCCATTGGGGCATATACCTGTTTGCCGCCGCGATCCTGACCTCGATGTATGTTGTTCATCGCCTCACCCGCATGGCTTTCGCCCATAGCTGGCCGGCGCCGTTGAAGGACGAGGGCTAGTTCCCTTTCCGCTTGGCGACCGCAGCCCGAATGTACTCGTTCGGGCTGCCTTTTTCGTATGCAGCTGTGAGGGAGTCGATGCCCGCTTCGATAGCTTGGTCGAGCGGCAGCCGCTCCCAATCCTGCATTAATGTTTTTTGCAGCCGCATACCGGTGGGACCGTTCGCAGCGAGTGTTTCGGCACACTCCGCGACAGCGGCATCGAGGTCGTTCGATGGGACGATTTTTTCCACCAAACCCCAACTTTCTGCGGTTTTCGCGTCGATGGCGTCGCCACGGTAGAGCATCCACGAGGTCCGTCCCCAACCGATCAGACGCGGCAGCAACGCCGCTTCGATCACCGACGGGATGTCGAGCACGACTTCGGGCATGGAGAATTGCGCATGGTCGGCTGCGATGCGGATCTCGCAGCCGGCGACCATTTCAAGCCCGGCGCCGATGCAAACGCCCTGAATATGGGCGATGACGGGTACCGGCAAATCCCTGATCGCCTGAATGGTGTTGTGGAGACCGGTGATGTAGGTGCGGACGCCGTCGGGATCGAATTCCCCCAATTCGGCCACATTGGCGCCACCGCAAAATGCCCGATCGCCGGCGCTTGCGAGCACTGCGACACGGAGCGTGTCGCGATCTTTAAGTGCCTGAAAGGCAGCACCTATTTCCGCAACCAGTTCGCTCGTCAGGCAATTGGCCCGCGCGGAGTTGTCGAAGGTGACCGTGGCGATTTCGCCCGTCCCGGAGGTACGGAATTCGGTGGTAACAGATGGCGATTTGGCCATTTCTCTCTCCCCTATATTGCTTGCGCGTTGCCTCGCTGAACGCTATAAGGCCGCACTTCCCGAAAACGGGATGAATCAGGACGCCGGTAGGCCCGATGGGTATGCCTGCCCGTCCGCTAAAGGGTCAACCTGAATTAAGGAACAGACAAATGCCCAAGATTAAGAATAAGTCGAGCGCGAAAAAGCGCTTTCGTCTCACCGCCAAAGGCAAAGTCCGCTTCAACAGCGCCAAATTGAGCCATATGCTCCGCCGGCGTTCGCAAAAGATGAAGCGCACTAACCGGGGCACTCAGATTATGAGTAAATCGGATGCCCGGATCGTCAAACGCAATTTTTTGCGCAACGTATAGCGCCTAACATTTAAGGGACGAGAGATATGGCACGCGTCAAACGCGGCGTGACGAAACACGCCCGGCACAAAAAAATCGTCGATCGCGCCAAAGGCGCGCGGGGACGGCAGAAAAACACCTTCCGCGCAGCGAAGCAGCGCGTGGACAAGAACCTGCAATATGCGTATCGCGACCGGCGCCGCCGGAAGCGCATTTTCCGCGGGCTCTGGATTCAGCGTATTAACGCGGCCGCGCGCGAACACGGCATGACCTATTCCCAATTCGTGAACGGCATCAAAAAAGCCGGCATCGAGATCGACCGCAAAGTGCTGGCCGATCTCGCGGTACGCGAGCCGGCGGCTTTCAAGGCGTTGGCGGAACAGGCCCAGGCCGCACTTAGCTAGACGGCGTATTTGTCGTAATCGCCGGCTCTGTTGGGCCGGGAAGGATTCCGATGACCGAGACTCTGGATCAGCTACGCGATGAATTGCTGGCGAGCGTCGACCAGGCCGCTGATTTGGCGGCGCTGGAAGCCGTCCGTGTCGGCGCGCTGGGCAAAAAGGGTAGCGTTTCCCAGCAGATGCAAGGGCTCGGCAAATTGCCACCGGAAGATCGCAAGGCCGCCGGCCAGGCATTGAATGCGGTCAAAACCGCAGTCGCGGAGGCGATCGAGGCCAAAAAAACCGATCTCGAAACTGCTGCCCTCGATGCCAGGTTGGCCGAAGAATCGGTTGACGTGTCGTTGCCGGTCCGGCCCGAGGCCCAAGGTCGATTGCACCCGATCACTCAAACTATCGACGAGGCCATCGCCATTCTTGGTGAAATGGGATTTGCGGTTGCGGAAGGGCCTGAAATCGAAGACGACTTCCATAATTTTACTGCCCTCAATATTCCGCCCGAGCATCCGGCCCGGCAAATGCATGACACATTCTATTTGCCGGAAAAGGATGACGGCAGCCGGCTCGTGCTCCGAACTCATACTTCGCCGGTGCAGATTCGGACCATGCGCTCGACGGAGCCGCCGCTGCGGATTATCGCGCCCGGCCGCACCTATCGCTGCGATTCGGATATGACGCACACGCCCATGTTCCATCAAATCGAAGGGTTGGTGATCGATAAGTCGACCCATTTCGGGCATCTCAAGGGGTGTCTGCTGAATTTCCTCTCGGCTTTCTTCGAGGTCGACGATTTGCCGCTCCGCTTCCGGCCGAGTTTCTTTCCCTTCACCGAGCCTTCGGCGGAAGTGGATATAGGCTGTTCACGCGATGGCGGTGAGCTCAAGATCGGCGGCGGGGAGGATTGGATGGAAATTCTCGGCTGCGGCATGGTCCACCCGAACGTGCTCAAAGCCTGTGAAATCGATCCGGAGGAATACCAAGGCTTCGCCTTCGGCCTCGGCGTGGAGCGCATGGCGATGCTCAAATACGGCATCCCCGACCTCCGCACTTTTTTC
>DLVK01000204.1:0-6633 GCA_003444235.1 Rhodospirillaceae bacterium | reverse complement strand
CCCCGACCTCCGCACTTTTTTCGACGCCGACCTGCGCTGGCTCAAACATTACGGCTTCGTACCGTTGGAAGCGCCGAGCCTGGTGCGGGGACTAAGCTAGCTTGAAATGGCAGAGCGGTAGGCAGCACAAATGAAATTCACCCTGTCCTGGTTGAAAGACCATCTGGAAACCGACGCCTCGCTCGAGGAGATCACCGAGCGGCTGACCATGCTCGGCCTCGAGGTCGAAGAGGTTGTGGACAGGTCCGCAGATTTCGCCGCTTTCAAATCCGCGCGCGTGGTAGAAGCCAAGCCTCATCCGGACGCGGACCGGCTGCAAGTTTGTATCGTCGATACTGGCGAGGCGGAAATTCAGGTCGTCTGCGGCGCGCCCAACGCGCGAACCGGCCTGAAAGGCGTGTTCGCGCCGGAGGGAGCCTTTATCCCGGGCCTCGGGATCGAGCTCAAGAAAGCCAAAATTCGCGGTGTTGAATCGACAGGTATGCTGCTAAGCGAAAAGGAATTGGAAATTTCCGACGAGCATGACGGCATCATCGAANNGAAGTTCTCGCTCGAATGGCTGAAATATTTCCTCGAAACAGACGCCAGCGTCACAGACATTGCGGCCGCGCTGAACCGGATCGGCCACGAAGTCGAAGGCATCGAGGAGCCGGCCGAAAAGCTGACCGGCTTCCGCGTCGCCAAGGTGTTGACCGCCGCGCCGCATCCCGATGCCGACAAGCTGCAGGTCCTCACGGTCGATACCGGTGAGGGCGATCCGCTACAGGTGGTTTGCGGGGCGCCCAATGCGCGGGCTGGAATGAAGGGCGTGCTTGGCCTTCCCGGTGCCGTCGTCCCGGCGAACGGCATGGAGCTGCGCAAGAGCGCGATCCGCGGTGTCGAAAGCAATGGCATGATGTGCTCGGTGCGCGAGCTCGAACTGGGTGACGAGCATGACGGCATCATCGAATTGCCGGACGATACGGACGTCGGTGTGCCGTTCGCCCAAATCGCCGGTCTCGACGATCCCATGATCGAGCTTGCGATTACGCCGAACCGCGGCGATTGCCTGGGTGTTCGAGGTATCGCGCGAGATTTGGCCGCGGCTGGTCTTGGCACGCTAAAGCCGCTCGATGAGAGCGAGGTCGAGGCTACGTTCGAAACGCCGGTCCAGTGGCAGCGCGACTTCCCCGATGGCGAGGAGGATGCTTGCCCGATGGTTGTCGGGCGCAGCTTCAAGGGCGTTCGCAACGGACCGAGCCCGAAATGGCTTCAGGACCGGTTGGTCGCGATCGGGCTCAGGCCGATTTCCGCGCTGGTCGATATCACCAATTATATTTCCTATGATCTTGGCCGGCCGCTGCACGTGTTCGACATTGCCAAGCTCAAGGGCAATCTGACCATGCGCCTGGCCCGTAAAGGCGAAAAAATCGAGGCGCTCGACGAAAACACCTACGAACTCGATGAGGGTATGACGGTGATCGCCGACGAAGCGGGCGTGCAAGGCATTGCCGGTGTCATGGGCGGGCTCGACTCCGGCTGCACCGAAACGACCACCGACGTTTTCCTGGAAGTGGCTCTTTTTGATCCAATCCGCACCGCGACTACGGGGCGCAAACTCGGCATCGAGTCCGATGCGCGCTATCGGTTCGAACGCAGTGTCGATCCGCAATCCGCGGTCTGGGGCACCGAAGCGGCGAGCCAATTGATCCTCGAGCTGTGCGGAGGCGAGGCCAGTGACCTTTCCGTTGCTGGCGAGCTGCCGGGCGAAGCCAAGCCGATCTCGCTCCGGGTCGACCGGTTGGAGAGTTTCGGCGGTATTGCGCTGAAACCCAAACAGACGTCGGAGATTTTGAAAGAGCTTGGTTTTATCGTGTCCGGCAAGGGCAAGGTGCTGAAAGCAATCGCGCCTAGCTGGCGTCCGGATATCGAAGGCGAGCATTGCCTGATCGAAGAAGTGCTTCGGATCTATGGCTATGACGACATTCCGACCGTACCGATGGACCGCGAGACGGTGCTGCCGAAGCCGATTCTCACCGCGCGCCAACGTCATGCGGCCTTCGCGAAACGGGCGCTTGCAGGGCGCGGGATGATGGAAACGGTGACCTGGTCGTTTTTGCCCTCGCAACAGGCGGAGTTGTTCGGCGGCGGTGCGTCCGCACTCAACCTCGACAATCCGATCAGTAGTGATCTCGATGCCATGCGCCCATCGTTGCTTGCCAATCTCATAGCGGCGGCAGGCCGCAATGCGGATCGTGGTTATCCCGATCTCGCTCTGTTCGAACTTGGACCCGCTTTTCGCGACGATACGCCCGACGGCCAGGATTTGATGGTTGGCGGCCTCCGGCACGGCAGCTTCATCGCGCGCCATTGGCGCGAGAGCGCGCGTCCGGTCGATGCCTTCGACGTCAAGGCGGATGCACTCTCTGTGCTCGAGGCTTGCAATGCGCCGATGGCGAGCTTGCAAGTGGGGAACGAAGCACCGGACTGGTATCATCCGGGTCGATCGGGCACGCTTCAGCTCGGTCCCAACATTCTTGCACGGTTCGGCGAAATTCATCCGAAAGTGCTGCGGAGTCTCGATGTAAAAGGCCCGGCGGCGGGCTTCGAAGTTTTTCTCGAAGCGGTTCCTTTGCCGAAAACCAAAGCAAGCAAGACCCGGCCGGCTCTCGACGCATCGCCCTTGCAACCGGTGACCCGTGATTTTGCCTTCGTGGTCGACCGCGATACGCCCGCGGACAAGGTGGCGCGCGCGGCGCAGGGCGCGGACAAGACCTTGATCGAAGCGGTCGGAATTTTCGATGTGTTCGAAGGCGAATCCCTCGGGGACGATAAGAAATCCGTTGCGTTACAAGTGACGCTTCAGCCCCGGGATCACACGCTCACGGACGAAGAAATCGAGGCGGTGGCGGATAAGGTCGTTGCAAACGTAAACAAGCAAACCGGCGGGACGTTGCGGTCCTGAATTATTGGTGAATTCGGCTCGGAAAGTTGCCGGAAAAGAGCTTTTGGCAACGGGTCGACTCCCGATATCAATGTAATGGCGGTGCTTTCCTAAAACCGCAATATCTAGTATTTGGTCAAAATTTTGACCTCTACGGCTAGTTTTTAACTCTTTTCATGTTAAGAGCCTAAATTTGTGGCCCGCGAAGGCCAAAATCTGGCTAAAAAATCCCCCAATCTACTTCAATCGTAGTTGACGTTATGCGGCGAATCAGTCAGCTTGCAAAAGTTGGTTTTGGCAGGAACTAGAAGAATTGAAGGATAATCGATGGCTCAAAAGCGCGAACGCAAGCATTCCTATGTGGTGCCGTGCTCATCTGCTTTTCGCGATACCGTCTCGGCGCTGGCCGAGGCCCGTGGGGTGAATGTTGCCGATATAGCGCGTTCGGTAATGTTGATCGTCCCTAACGAGACAATTCGCGCCTGCCCTGATCCGGGCGAACCGCCGCCGGGTGACCGGGAAGACGTGGTGTTGAAATCGGGTCCGAGTGCGGGCAAGCCGTGGCGCCGCAAGCCACGTTTGCAGGTTCGGCTGCCGAAAGGATACGACATTGCCGATATCCGCCGCGCCCTCGGTCTCGCGTTGGCGATGGATGCAGGCGATGTGGCGGTGACTTTGGAGGATGGCCGCAGTCCGCGCGCGCGGGACCGATTGCGCGAGGCGCGTAGCGATATGGACCGGCTGAGAAATGCACTCTCGTTGCTTGCCTATCAGCCGGTGGAACGAGGAATCGAAACTTTTGCGGACGCCCTTTACGTACTGGGGTTCCATCCCCATTCGAGGCCGACCCAGGACGATATCAAGGTACGCTTTCGAGTATTGGCGCAGATTTACCATCCGGACGCCATGCTCGGCGATACGGATCGGATGAGCCAGCTCAACGACGCTATTGCATTTTTGCGCCGGCGAGTGGCATAGCTGCCGCTAGGTTCACTTTTCCCGATCCGAACCAGAACGAGGGAGATACGATGTCGGCGGAGATTTCGGAAACCGAGCAGCAATTGCAGGAGACGTTCCCCGGCGGGCGCATGACCAAGAATGCGTTGCCGGCGGATATCAATTTCATCATTTGCGAAGGCAAAGGATCGCGTGTCCTCGGCACCGACGGTAAATGGCGGATCGATTATGTGGGCGGCGCCGGGGCTTTGATTCTCGGTCATGCCTATCCGGAAATCGTCGAGGCGGTGCGCGAACAGGCAAGTAAGGGCACCCACTTCTTTGGGCTCGTCAACGACAAGGCCTTGGAGCTGGCGGAAGAGATGGTGGCTGCTGCCCCCTGTGCCGAGCGGATGATTTTCACGACGACCGGATCGGAATCGACCTATTACGCGATGAGGTTTGCCCGCGCATTTACCGGCCGCGACCTTATATTGAAATTCGAGGGCGGCTATCACGGCAATCACGACTACTCCAACATTAGCGTCGCCCCCGACGCGGCGTCGAATTATCCTGCGGGCCAGCCCGATGCCCTAGGTATTCCCGACGGGGCGCAGGGCTCGGTCATCGTCGCGCCCTATAACGATCTCGACGCGGCGGCGCGTATCATCGAGGAACATAAGGATGCGCTCGCAGGTGTAATGCTGGAACCGGTGCAAAGGGTCCTCTTCCCGAAAGAAGGATTTTTGCAAGGCTTGCGTGACCTTTGCGACAAGGCCGACACCTTACTGATCTTCGATGAAGTGGTGACCGGATTTCGCCTTGCTTATGGGGGCGCGCAGGAATTTTACGGCGTCGAGCCTGACCTCGCTTGTTACGGCAAAGTCATGGGCGGTGGCATGGCTTTGGGTGCCGTTGCCGGGCGCGAGGATATCATGCTTAACGCCAACCCCGGCATTGTCGGCGACAGCAAGGGAACCGCCATCAGCGGCACGTTACATGGCAATCCCTTGAGCGCGGCGGCGGGTCTCGCTTGTCTGCAGGTGCTGAAGGAACTCGATCCCTATGACGATTTGCGTAAAAAGGGCGATGCAGTGCGAACGGCCTTTCAAGAAGTGCTGGATAAGCATGGGCTTGGGATTAAGGTGATCGGCCGCGAATCCTGGTGGCAATTTTTTGCCGGCGACAAAGAGCCTTCCGATTACGCGGATTTCTTGAACGCCGACATGGCTAAAACCAAGGCCCTCGATGTTGCACTTAGTCGCGAAGGGGTTTTCGTCATGCCGAATACCCGACGCTTCGTGTCCGCGGTGCATACGGATGAGGATTTGGAAGAGAGCGTCGAGGCGCTCGACGCCGCGTGCCAGGCAATCGCTTGATTTAAAAACCCTGAAAATCTAACGGCCTGAAAGGCTAAGGGAAGGTACCGGGCGCTTAACCGCGTTCGATCAGTTTATCCGCGCTCAAAGTTTGTGCTCCTGCGGTCGGGCACCACATGGATTTGCCCCCGGCGCCGCCGGCGATCACGACCACCAGATCCACGGGCCGATTGATGATCGGAACCATCGATTCCGGGTCGCTCTTGTCGACCTCCTCGGGGAAAAACGGTCCATGGGCCTTGCCCCGCCCCTCCACCAAGCGCCACGGCTGGCGAGCCTGCTCATAAACTTTCTGACGGATTGTTTCCTTAGTCCAGCCGCCGGCATGAAAATAGGCCGCGTGCTCGGGGCAGATCACCAATACCGGTTCGCCTTGGGAATACAGATTGTTGCAGCCGAGGGTCGCCATCGAATCTGCGAAAACTTCCAGGATATCTTCCGGCGCGGTGCGCATATTTTCGGTCATGCTGTGCGGTGCTTCGCATTGGGCCACGGTGACCACGCTGTCGTCGGCCTTGTAACCGCGGTCCACATGCACCGGGTCCCACGGATTGGCTTTTTGATGTTCGCCGATGCAATAGGTGAATTTGCCGGGATGTGCGTGCTGGGCGAAATCGACAACCGCCGGAACTGCGCCACCGAGATTGAGGTGAACGAGCCGGAGTGCCCGCCCGATGGTGGCGTTCGCGCGCCAGCCGGGCCCGAAACAGCCATTGCCGTAATTGATATTGAGCTCGTCGACGATCGGACCGCTGACGATAATCAAGGGCGCGGCGGCATGAGTAGTGGTTTGACGGTGATGCAGGCCGTAACGCTCTTCCAGAGTGGCCTCGAGTGCAGCAACGATAACCGGAAGGAATTCCGGCTTGGCGCCGGCCATAACCGCGTTGACCGCGACTTTGCGCAACGTGGCGTTGCCCTGAAACGGCGGTACCTCGCCGATCAATGCATCGGGATCACGCCAGGCCATGCCGCCCAACATACGCTCGATACGTTCTTCGGTTGGCGGAATTATCGGCAAGCCGTCGGTCCAGCCCTTTTCGTAGAAATGATCATTGACCAGTTCGAGGTCGTCTGGAAGGCGGACTTCTCCCTCCGTCAGTTCGTTGATGGGCTTGACCGCCATATTCTTGCTCCGTTCAGGTGGCCAATTTTTTTATCGACCGACCGCGTGTTCCGGCAGGGGAAATTCCTTGTCGGTGAATTCAGCGGCAAGAACTTCGTTGGGTGTCGTCAAAATGCGCACAACTTCCGACGCTGCCTCGCGACCCCGGTTTTTGACCACGTCGAGATCCGAATGGCCGAGCGGATGCGGCAGCAGATGAATTGGCAGCCCCGGATAGTCCAGCTGGCTCGAGACCGCCTGGGCCAGAGTACAAAAAGAGCAGCTAATCC
>DLVK01000536.1:0-2831 GCA_003444235.1 Rhodospirillaceae bacterium | reverse complement strand
TCGCCGCCGAGTCGACGTGACGTAGAGAGATAGCCGCATGAGCGCTGAGTATATTTTCAAACTCAAAGCCGAGGAACTAACCCGCGATGGCGGCACGATAATCGGCCGCGACGCGGAGATTTCCGATTATGCCGCCGACGATGAAATGATTGCGCCGCGACACTTGCGCATCACTGTCAGCGACAAAATCGTTCAGCTCGAGGATTTAAACAGCGCCAACGGCACCATGCTCGATGATGAGCGTCTGAAACCTTTCCAGCCGACACCACTTCGCAAGTCCGCCGTCATCCGCTTAGGAAGCGCCGAAATCTCAATTGACATTGCGCCGGCGCCAGCGCGCGTCGCACCGCCCCTTGCTTATGCCGACGCGCCGCTCAAACGTCCGAAGAAATCCTATATGGGTGTTTTGGCGTTGGTCGTTCTTGGTGGCGTTCTGCTAATCGGCACGATTGCCGGTGCCGGCTACGGCTATCAGTATTACAAAGAATGGAAAATCGAAGAAGCACTCTGGCAAAAGGCCTTAGTCTCAAACGAAATCCCCGCATTTACCGCCTATATCACCGCATACCCCGAAGGCCGCCATCGCGACGAAGCGATATTGGCGATTGAACGAATTCAGCGAGAAAAGAAAGAAGCGGAGCTTGCCGCCGACAAGGCGACCTATAAGCTTGCGACAGAGGTAGAAACGATATTCGCCTTCGAAAGTTACCTTCGCCTCTATCCCAAGGGTTTCCACGCGGAAGATGCCAAAGCGGAAATCGTCCGCCTGAAAGAAAAACAAGCACGGGAGGAAAAAGCGGAGGCGGAACGCGTCGCTTGGGCAAAGGCGGAAAAATCAAAAAAGAAAAGCGATTACCAGCGATATCTCAAAGATCATCCTCATGGCCCAAATGCAGACAAGGCGAAATCCGCGATCACTGCCATCAACAACAGCGAGGCAGAACGCAAACGCCGCGAGGCCGAAATCCAAGCTAAACGAAAAAACGCGTTGGCCCAGCAGGAAGACTTCAAGAAGGCACGAAAGCAGGATACCGTTGCCGCCTACCGGATTTTCCTCCGCAAACACCCCGATGGTGAACTCGCATCGGATGCTCGCAATTTTATCGGCTTCCTCTATGCGAACGGCCGCAGCGTCGCTAAGGATACTGAAGAAGGCCTGCGCTGGTATAGGGAGGCCGCCGAACGCGGTCATGCAAAAGCAATGGCCAATATCGCATACCATTACCACCACGGCCTTGGCGTTCCAAAAGACCCACAGGAAGCGGCGAAATGGTATCGAAAAGCAGATGCCGCGGGCTACAAATTCGCCAAAGGACAACTAAGGCAATTGCAAAAAGAGACCGGAGTCCGATGACCTATCGTCTCGTCCAATATGGCCTCGCTTCCTTGCTTGTCTCAGTTTTTGCATCGACGAGCGCATGGAGCCAATCCAGCGTGAGCGGCAAAGCACGTGTCCTATCCGGTGATTTAATTGGTATCAGCGGCAAACTTGTCCGTCTTGCTGGCATTCGAGCTCCCTATCCGACGCAAGCCTGTCGTCGCAAGGGCAAGCCATGGGCATGCGGCCGGCACAGCCTGAATATGCTGAACGGATTCGTCCAAGGTCAAAATGTGTCCTGCCGTATTACTGGACGGGATAGCCAATCGCGCCTGCTTGGCATTTGTTCAACACGCTACGGCGAACTCAATGCACGTATGGTTCGGGTCGGCATGGCCCTGGCAGACGGCAGTGGCGCTTCGCGCTATAGCAGCCTCCAAGCGAATGCCAAGACCAATCGTGCCGGACTGTGGTCGGCGCGATTTATCCATCCCAGCGAATGGCGGCGCGGCAAACGCCTCCCCGGCGCTTCCGCCATTCACCCGGAGCTCAAAGGCGGTGTCGACGACCGAATTTTGGTCACCGCCCATGCCTATCCCTGGCGCTCGATCGGACGCATCGACAATGGGGGACGTGGCCACTGCACTGGTGTTCTCATTAGCCCAACTCATGTGCTCACCGCTGGACACTGCCTCTACGACCGCAAGCTGCGGCGCCCCTATCCTGCGGGCATTTTGCATTTCACCGCCGGCCTGAAGGGCGATCGTTACGTCGCCCACTCCCGCGCCAAGCGGGTGCACCCAAGCCCCTACTTCGCTGCGCGCGCCAAGGTCGGAGACAATTTGGCGCCTGACGACTGGGCAATTCTCGAACTCAAAAAACCGATCGGCAACAAAGTGGGCTATATCGGCTGGACAAACATCGACCGGCGGAATATCGGCCAATTCCATCGCGACGATCTGCGCTTCATTCAGGCCGGTTATAGCCAAGATCGTCCGCGAGGCATTTCAGCTCATATCGGCTGTCAGTTCATCGGTCAGGGAGACGACAAATCGAAACTCGAGTTCCACAATTGCGATGCCATCAATGGCAGTTCGGGATCGCCGATATTCTATATTAGCCGTGGCCAACTGAGAGTTGTCGGGGTCCATGCAGCGACATTGACTACCGCCGAAGGCAGCAAAATCGGCGGGGCGATTTTAACCGGCCGTTTTGCCTCATATCTCAAACGCCACGTGAAAGAAAATAACGGCCGCACTCCACCTACTCTGCGCCCGCAGGCCGCTAAATCGGCAATCGACCAATTATCCCGTCGCCTCCGGATTACCCCACATCGAGCAAAACCGTTAACGAAATGACCCGATCACGCCGTATTTGAAATTAACCATGCGGCGTTTTCAATGGCTCATACCTCAAACTAGTATTTTTTGCATGGGACCTGTCCTGTAACGTGCAATCGTTCGGACTGGAGCCGGATGCACACGAGGGTGGATAGAGAAAACGTCAAATCGCA
>DLVK01000151.1:0-3112 GCA_003444235.1 Rhodospirillaceae bacterium | reverse complement strand
GTATTGGCGGGACCACTTTGATTGGCGTGCGGCAGAAATACCGATCAACGCTTTCCCGCAGTTTACGGCACCTGCTGCGGCTGCGAACGGAGAGTTGATCGACATCCATTTCATCCATGAGAAAGGAAGCGGTGACAATCCACTGCCTCTTCTATTGATGCACGGATTGCCAGCCTCATAGCAGGGTTTCTGGATGTAATCGAACCGCTCGCCCATCATGAGCACTTCGGTGGCAAGGAGAATGACGGATTCGACGTTATTGCACCGTCATTACCTGGTTATGGATTTTCCGGCATTCCGCGGACCACGTTCGGTCCACGGGCAACCGCCGAGATAATGAGCGCGTTGATGCGTGATATTTTGGGCTTTGACCGTTTTGCAGTGCAGAGAGGCGATTGGGGTGGGGTGATTGGGGCAAGAATGGCACTGGATTGCCCCGAAGGCTTAGCGGCACTGCATGTAAATATCTTGCCGCTACGACCCGGCATCGGTCCCGATGATTCGCCGCTTTCAGACGAAGAAAAAGCTTGGCTCGCCGAAGCTAAGGAGCACATGCGTGACGAGACTGCCTACCAGGAGGTCCAGGCGACGAAGCCACAAACCCTTTCCTACGGCTTGACTGATTCGCCGGCTGGATTGGCCGGGTGGATCGTCGAGAAATTCCATGGCTGGAGCGATCCCGCCGCAGGAGCACCGCCATTTGAGATGGATTATCTCCTGACCAATATCGCTATTTACTGGTTCACGGGAACAATCAATAGTTCGACATGTATATCTAAAGGCTTTTTTCGGGACGAGCGTAGTGGTGCGATGAAACCCGGGCAAAAGATCGAAATCCCGCTGGGCGTTTGCCTGCCACCGAACGATCTCTACCCGCCACCGCCATCGAGTTGGGTGAAGCGGCTTGGCAATGTGGTTTGTGATACCTGTTTGTCAGGAGGCGGCCATTTCACTGCTATGAAGGTTGGCAATGAATTACTTCACGATATGCGAGAGCATTTCCGAGCCTATCGATAATGGCGCGTAAGGCTCGATCCGGCGCGCATTAACGATTATCGGGTTCTCAAAAATTATGAAAGATGAGCGGTTCGGCGATCTTGCGGGACCCGTCGGCGATGCGGTTTGGTTCGACGCTGCCTACCCCGATGAGAAGAAACAGGAGTTGGTGAAGCAGGTCGCTTTGGGGCAAGTCCGTGTGTTTGCCGATGCTCGAAAGTTGCGCCAGGTTCTGTTCAATTTGTTGTCGAATGTGGTCCGTTTTACACAGGAGGGTGAGCGCATTGCGGTCGCCTGTAAAACCGATGCAGACGGTGTAACGATAACTGTCTCAGATGATGGAATCGGTATCGCCGCAGGTAATTTTGCACGTGTCCTCGAGCCCTACGTACAGGTTCGCCACGGCTCGCTGCAAAACCATGCTGGTACCTGTCTTGGTCTGACGCTATCCGAGCGTCTGACGGAGATGCACGGCGGTACGCTGAAAATTGAGAGTGTACTTCGCGAGGCAACAATGCTCAGTGTCGCCCTGCCGAAGGCGTGCCTATTTCAGCTTTAATAGCGACGCATTGCGTTTGTTGTCTCGCATCGTGTGTCGCCCCGTCGCCGGCGCGCACTACATTCTGGCTAAAGCCGGTTAACGGCACGCAGAAAATTTGGAGTTACTGGAAATGGGCAAGAAGATCGCAATCGTGGGCGCGGGAGCTGTCGGCGGTTATGCCGGAGCGCACATGGCGCAGCAGGGCGAAGATGTCACATTTATCGATTTTTGGCCGAAGAACGTGGAAAAGATGCGCGCGGACGGGCTCAAGATCAGTCATATACGGGACGTTCCCGAATTTACTGTTCCGGTGAACGCAATCCATATAACTGAACTGCAGGAGACCGCGAAGTGCAATCCTTTTGATATCGCTTTCGTCTGTGTGAAGTCCTACGACACCGCTTGGGCGACGATGATGATTCAGCAATATCTCTCGCCCAACGGCTATATTGTCTCCCTTCAGAACTGCATTAACGAAGAAACCATCGCCGGGATCGTCGGTTGGGGTCGCGTGCTCGGTTGCATCGCAAGTTCGATCACCGTCGATCTGTGCGAACCAGGGCATGTCCGACGCGCCGCAGGCAAGAGTGCTGCTAATCACACCGTCTTCCGTGTCGGAGAGGTGCATGGCCGGATTACCGACCGGGCAGAAGAAATCTGCAAGCTTGTGGCCTATGCGGACTCTGCCTATACGACGGAGAATATCTGGGGTGAGCGTTGGTCGAAACTCGTGACGAACGGTATGGCGAACGGCATGTCTGCGTCGACCGGGCTTATCAGCAAAGAGATCTTGCTTGATGACGGCTTGCGCAATTTCTCGGCAAAACTCGGCAGCGAGGGCGTCCGCGTGGGCCAGGCGCTCGGATATCAGCTTGAGGAAATTCATCACATCGACCCTGAGATTATTGCCAAGGCGGGCGAAGGCGACGCCGAAGCGAAATCGAAGTGGGACGAGCATAGGCTCGCCGAGGCCAATAAGCCGGGCGGCGGTGCACATCGCCCGTCCATGGGCCAGGACATGGTCAAGGGCCGACGTACCGAAATCGAATTCATCAATGGTTTCATCTGCGACAAGGCGAAGGAAATCGGCATGGATACGCCAGCGAACGCCGCGCTTACCGAAATTGTCAAACGTGTCTACAGGGGTGAGCTGGAGCCGGACAAGAAACACATCCTTGATCTGCGGATGAATTAGGGAAACGAACCTGTGCCATTTCCGCGGAACGCAAATTCCGGCACGGGCCATTTTGTTCGATATGAATGGCATACTGGTCGATTCACGCTCTATTATTGAAACGATTTGGCGTCGTTGGGCCAACGCCACTAAATCGACTCAGATGCGCTTCATTATGCCCTGCATGGGGTTCAGATCTCGGATACGGTGAGGCACTTCGCGCCGTTAGGCGTAGATGTGGAATTTGAAGAGGTCGCATTGGTAGAGGCGGAATTGACGGAAATCGACGGTATCAAGCCTGTGCCCGGTTCAGACATAATGCGCTCCAAGCGGGCATCCGTGCGATGGGCCGTTGTCACGGGGTCCGGGATATGGAACGAATCCGTATTGATGTAGCGGGT
>DLVK01000326.1:0-4306 GCA_003444235.1 Rhodospirillaceae bacterium | reverse complement strand
GAGCGACAACTTGCTGCGGTAAGGAATGCACACGTCGTCGCAAACAAGATAATCCAGCTTAAGCTTGACCGAAGCAGAGCCAGGTCCCTTGAGCGCCACATCGAGTGGCAGAATCACTTCTTTCTTGTAGCCAAGAGTCTCCAGGCCCAAGACCGAGAAGCGAGTCGGTGCGGGCCATTGGATCGATGCCTTAGCGACATTTTCGGACCCCTTCCAGGAAACGCGGGGCGGAAGACCGGCATCGCCCGGTGAACGCCAATAGATCTTCCAGCCGGGCTTAAGCTTGAAGTGCAGACCAAGTGGCAAAGTGGTAGCCCCTCCCGATGAAGAGACGGCACTTACCAGCCGTACCGAAACCTGGTCGTTATCCGCCCAATTACTCGCGGCCCCGAACGCAGGAACGACCGGTAGCAACAATAAAAGGAAGGTCAAAAATGCTTTTAGTTTCATACTTTAGACCTAAAGCCCACTTGCCCGCGTTGCGCCGAATTTTAAGCAGACCCAATATAAGCGTCTTACGCGCGCACTTCCTGTAAACTTTCCGTGCGCTGTAAAACTGCGGCCTAACAGCACATCGGCCCAATTGCCGGCTGTTTGGTTTCCATATCGCCGGTCAATCGCTATCATTGTTTCAACAATCACCCACCGGAATCGGCAGTTCTATGGACATTTTCGATCAAGAAAACGGCAGCGCCGAACAAGGCTATCTCACCGGCCAATTGCTCGTCGCCATGCCGACCATGGGTGATCCTCGTTTTGCCAAGACCGTCATTTATATGTGCGTTCATAATGACGAAGGCGCAATGGGCTTGGTCGTCAACAAGTCATTGGATTCTATAACTTTTCCAGAATTGCTCGATCAACTCGATATAGAGAGCTTGGGCGTTGCGGCGGAAAAGGCGATCCACTACGGCGGGCCGGTGGAATCCGGGCGCGGCTTCGTATTGCACTCCCTCGATTATCATCAGGAAGGCACCATAACCATCGTCGACGATATCGGTCTGACCGCAACCATCGACGTGCTGCGTGACATCGCGGAAAATCGCGGGCCCGCGAAATCGTTGCTCGCTCTCGGTTATGCGGGTTGGGGAGCAGGACAACTCGACGACGAAATTCAGCAAAACGCCTGGCTTAACGTACCGGCGGATCCGGCCTTGGTTTTCGGTGAATCGGACGACGAAAAATGGGAGCACGCGATCGCCAAGATCGGTATCGACCTGAGGCTCCTGTCGGGCGATGCGGGGCATGCCTAGAGCCGATCGTACTTATAAGTACGGCAGCAAGAATATATTCCGATAGAATTCCAGCTTTTCGCTACAAGCAGCCTTTATGGTTGGCGAAGCTCTTCGCGTGTGTCCGGGCGCGGCCTCGGATCGGAGCTTAATATGGCGTGGCAGATGTGATCCTGCCAACGGCCGTTGATAGAAAGGTACTCTCTCGCCAATCCCTCTTCGGTAAAGCCGGCCTTCTGTAGCAACTTTCGGCTCGGTTCGTTGTGGGCGAGGCAGGCAGCTTCGATGCGGTGCAAACCAAGCTTATCGAAGCCATAGCCGATGGTGAGCCGGAGAGCGTCATACATATAGCCTTGCCGAGCATAAGGCGCACCGATCCAATAGCCGACGCTGGCACTTTGGGCGACACCCCGACGCAAATTAGAAAGCGTGATACCGCCGACAAGTCGTTCTTGTTCTTGTTCGAAGATGAAAAACGGATACGCAGTGCCGTAGCGCCATTCCGCTTTGAAGCGCTGCAATCTCCGCCGAAACGCGGTCGAGGTCGCCGCGTCCGCCGGCCAACTGGGTTCCCACGGCACCAGAAACGAACGGCTCTCCCGTCGAAGCTCAACCCATTGCTTGCGGTCCCAGCCGCCCGGCGGCCGAATTGAAACCCGCGTCCCGGTGATACGCGGCTTATGGCGTTCGAAAAGTGATCGCAACAGCACCGTCACGTCCCTTTCAAAGTTTCAGCCTGTCGCACACGCTGTCGTAGCCTTCGAGATTTTTCAAGGCCCCGGTTGCCGTCATCGTTGGTCGGCTAGCAAATAATCGCTCTGCGGTTTTTCGTATTTGGCCAATATCGACCGCCTCGATGCGACGCACGAGTTCGTCTAGCGGCAACGGCGCGCCATAAACCAAAGTCTGTTGCCCGAGCTGCTCCGCCCGGCCACCGGTCGATTCGAGCGACATCAACGTACCCGCCTTCAATTGAGTCCGCGCCCGCGTCACTTCTTCGTCGGTAACGCTCGCCGCCAAACCGGTAATCTCCTCGCAGAGAGCAGGCACCAATTCGTCGATTTGATCGGGCCCGGTGCCCGCATAGATGCCGAAAGTTCCTGAATCGCTATAGGCGGCAGCGAAGGAATAGACCGAATAGGCAAGCCCACGTTTCTCGCGGATTTCTTGGAACAATCTCGATGACATTCCGGCACCGAATATCGTCGACAGGATACTGAGTGCATAGAAATCAGGATCACCAAACGGAAAACCCTCGAACCCCAAGAGAAAATGCACTTGCTCTAGATCCGCCTCCACACGTTTTTCACCGCCGGCATAACGGGCCGGCTGTTTCTCAACGCTGGCGCCATTGCCCGGCAAATCGCTGAATAAATCCTCCGCCAACTGGACGATCGCCTCATGTTCCACCTTGCCGGCGGCGGAAAACACGGCACGGTCAAAGCTGTAGTTGGCGGAAAGATAGTCGCGAATGGTTTCGCTACTCATGGATTCGACATTTTCGCGCTTACCCAATACAGGCAGTCCCATCGGTTGATCGGGATAAGCCGCCGCCTGGTAATAGTCGAAGATGATGTCGTCTGGCGTATCGGCAGCCTGTCCGATTTCCTGCAACACGACTTGCCGTTCGCGTTCCAACTCGACTTGCTCGAAAGTAGCGTTCTGCAAAATGTCGGCGAGAATATCGGCCGCAAGGGGCACGTCGGGGGCCAGCATCTTGGCGAAATAGGCCGTGCTCTCGCGCCCGGTATAAGCATTGAGATGACCGCCCACCGCCTCGATCTCAGCAGCGATATCCTGCGCACTACGGCGTTCGGTTCCTTTGAAGGCCATATGCTCGAGCAAGTGGGCGACGCCATTACTGCCATGGCTTTCATGACGTGTACCGGACCCGATCCAGACACCGACCGACGCACTTTCCACGCCGGACATCTCGTGGGTCACCACGCTGAAACCGTTGTCCAATCGGGTGAGTTCGACGCCCATTCCGCCTACCGCCTCTTCGCGCGAATAAATTCTTGCAATAGATCGAGCTGATTCGGCAGCACGGTGTAGTGCTCCTCCCGCTCGAACAGATCGGCCAACGACGCGGGAAGTTCCGGAGCGCTCTCGGTTGCTTGCTCCACTGCATCCGGAAACTTGGCTGGATGTGCCGTGGCCAACGAGACCATAGGGGTTTCCGGATCCCGGTGTTTTCGGCGTGCGGCCTCAATACCAACGGCGGTGTGCGGATCGATCAGAATCTCGTTTTCGGCATGGACACGCCTAATCACGTCGGACGTCAGCTCGTCATCGACACGATACGCATCGAAAAGTTCACGCGAGCGCTTCCAAGCAGCGTCGGCAAGGGACAGCTTGCCGGTATCGCGGAATTCCGTCATCGCAGCCGTCACCTGCGCCCCATCACGGTCGAGCAAATCGAAAAGCAAACGCTCGAAATTGCTAGATACCTGAATATCCATGCTGGGCGACAGGGTCGGCACCACCGCCTCCATCTCCATCGCGTTCTTTTCGAAGAAGCGGAACAGGATATCGTTGCGGTTGGATGCGACGACGAACTGCGCCACCGGCAGACCCATCAAATGGGCGCCGTAACCGGCAAAGATATTGCCGAAATTACCCGTCGGTACGGTAAAGGAAACGCTTTTTGCCGGCGCGCCCAATGCCAGTCCGGCACGAAAGTAATAAACGATTTGGGCCATGATCCGGGCCCAGTTGATGGAGTTCACCGCCGCCAGCTGAGTTTTGCCGCCCAGGAAAGACTGATTGCCGAAGCTCTCCTTCACCATGCGCTGACAGTCGTCGAAGTTGCCTTTGACTGCGATGTTATGGATGTTGTCGCCCTGCACCGTAGTCATCTGGCGGCGCTGGACTTCAGACACTCGCTGATGCGGATGCAGGATAAAGATATCCACGTGCTCGCACCGGCGGCAGCCCTCGATGGCGGCAGAACCGATATCACCGGAGGTGGCCCCCATGATCACAACGTGCTGGTTGCGCTTCTCCAGAACGTAGTCCAGCAAGCGGCCCAGCAGCTGCAGGGCAAAGTCTTTGAACGCCAGCGTCGGGCCACG
>DLVK01000534.1:0-3211 GCA_003444235.1 Rhodospirillaceae bacterium | reverse complement strand
TCGGCAAAATTGGACAATCGAATGACTCGAGATATGTACGGTAGTTAAGTGGCAAATCTGACCTGGGCTCGGGTGTCCCTATGATAAACCGCTCAGGCTTGGTCGCCCGTTCCACCGCGCGACCGAAAATCAATGTTTCGACTTGATAATAAAGCAATCGAAATCGGTCTCGCATGGTAGCGGTAAAGCCTGGCGGCACTTGGCTTAGAATGACAAAGACGCAATCCTCACGAATCACAGCGACGACCTGTTCCAGCAAAGCGGAAATCGGTGCCAAATTGCTAGCGCCTTGATCGTCGGTCGGCACATCGACGGAAAAGTAGACGACATCGCACACACCGAGCACTTCCAGCGAGGCGGAAAAACGAAATTGTTCCTTTACCCTACCGAAGTGTTTGTCAAACTCGGGCTCATTGATCGGAATATTATCGTTGACCAGACATTCGATCAGCGTTTCGGATTCGTCCCAGCCAACAACATCAAAACCTTTTATTGCCGCTGCCAGAGCACTATTCAAACCCAAGTGAGTGAGCCCCGCGAAGCCAATAGTTGGAGTTTTAGTCACGGCGCCAATTCCATTGCTTGATCACCAAACACCCGCAAATGCCGTTCAATTAGTTTGTCGGTCTCAATATTGGTTCCGCTCCCATTTTCACAGCGAGAAACGAAATCATCGTACTCTAACTGCCAAGTCGGATCGCCCTGAACCAAGGTAACTCCGTCCTCAGGCGGACGGCCGCTTGGGAGAACCCGCGTGCGGTGTGTGAACGTTGTGGGGCCCCACTTACAAAGAGATTCAATATGGGCCGATCCATTCTCGGCTAATACGTCGCAAGTAAAATGGTTGCGCCACATCAGCAATGTCATTTCTAACTGCACAGTGATATCGCCGCGACTGGTGGCAGTGACATGATCGAAGCTCCGGTTCTCGAATCGGCTCGCGGACGTGACTTCAAATGGCGTGGCCAGTATCTCCTCGCCGAACCAGAACAGCAGCGTATCCAACAGATGCGAACCGAGATCCGGGATCACCCCGGGGCCTTCGTCACGCCAATCGGAATCGCGCACCAGACGCGCGGTGCCGTTGCCGTAAAACATGCGAATACTGTAGATCCGCCCCAGTTCGCCAGACCGTATGAGGTCATGCATACGCACAAAATGTGGCTCGAAGCGATGATTGTAAGCCGTATAACAGACGACTCGATTATCGACCGCCAACCGCTTGATCCGGTCCAGATCGCCATCACCAACATTAATCAGCGGCTTTTCGACTAATACATGCTTACGGTTTGATAGCAGATAGGACAAAAGATTCGGCTTGGCTTGATCGGGCACGCAAGCCAATACCGCGTCATAGGCATCGAGCGGCACCTTTTCGATCGCCGTAAAGTCCACATCGTCCCGTACCGGGTCGACCGTCGCGACACAATCTTTGCCCGCGATCCGTTTGCGCTTCTCGCCTTGCACGCCGTACCCGGCGACAACCACCCTCATTTTTCGTTCCTATCGGCTATCCGGCCATGCGCCGGCAAAACCCGCATTGTTAGCCGTTCAAACGCACTTGTACGGCATCGATTTTCGCGCGAATTATTTCCGGCGTGATGGGAATATTCCCGTCTCGCTCGCATTCCGCGCCGGCCGCCATGCTGCCGAGAACCGCGGCAATTACAGCATTCCCGGTCGCTTTCATCGCCAATGACCCATAGGCGAGCAACGCGTCGCCAGCGCCGACCGGATCGACCACCTGATCGCAAAAAGGATCGAGCGCGAAAAACGCGCGGTGATCTTCTGGGTCGTCGAAAATTCGGCGGAATACCAGCATACCCCGGCTCCCCATTTTAAGGAAAAGCACACCACAGTTCGCTCGCTTGTAAAGTTCCGAGCCCAAAGGCCGCACCACCGTATCCTGATCGGCCAGCGCAAATCGCGCCTCCCGCTCGTTGGGCGTTATGAGATCGAAACCATTGAACTCGAGGATATTACCCCAACGGCTTGCAACCTGACTGTCGGCAACTTTGAAGGTTTCATCAGGAATCGCCTCGGTCAAAATGGGAATGGTGCTTTGATTAAAAATCCCGTGGCGAAAATCGCTGAACACCACTGCATCGGCCGTATGGATTGAAATCTGACCGCAAAACTCCTCGAGAATATTGTCAGAGATTGCGCGATTATCCAACGTATCTACTTTCAGCAAACGATAGCTTCGCGCGACAAACGCATTCTTATTGGTAGTCGGACGCGTTTTGTCGGTAATCGGATGGAAATCAACCGGCGAATCAGCAAGATCTCGGTGGACGAATTCCGCCATTTCATCGTCGCCGAGTACGGTCGTAAACCTCACTTCCGCACCTGACGAGACCATATGTTTCGCAACAATCCCGGCGCCGCCGACAAAATGGTTTTCACTCTCGTACCGGACACTAAAGGTTGGTGTCTTGCCGTTGGCCCCGATCATTTCACACCTTGTGATCGAATCCACGATCGTATCGCCGATCACATGCACATTGAGCGAGGCCATCTGGTCCAGCGCGCCATATAAATCGCCAAACCCGACATCTTCTCCTTCCATTAGTGAAGCCAGCTTGTCGTCCGCAAGGTCAGGCGGTTGCGCAGTTATAATTGCCGAAGAGGAATAAACAATATCACCCGGCGTAAAGATCAACTCACCACCGTACGATTCGATGATTTCCTTTTCATCCGCTGTCCTCGGATGCAAACCATCCGAAATATATTCGTACCCTTTAACGAATATGTTCGGACGCACAGACTCAAGCAGTTCGAGCGGTGTGGGATTGTGATCTACGACAACAAAATCGACCAACTCTAACGCAGCTAAATTGATCGCGCGCAGTTCTTCCGGAACATAGGGACGATAATTGGCCTTTGTCACATGAGCATCACAGGTCAGGCTGACGACCAATAAATCACCCTTGTCTTTAGCATAAAGCAAATGGCGGATATGTCCTGGATGTACAAGGTCGAACGTTCCATGACACATGACAATCACTTCATCACGCTTCTCGAAAGGGTATCGCTCGGCAATATCCGATGCATGAACAATCTTATGCCCATACTGCTTTCGGAGTTCGGTCTTGTTTTCTTCCATCGGCCTTTCGGCTCCCTAAGAATTAGGTCAATTTTTCTTGAACACCTGTCGCATCTTCAACTGCGTCTTTCATCCGGCCCAGGGTTCTCTCCGTCATCCAAATAC
>DLVK01000079.1:0-3354 GCA_003444235.1 Rhodospirillaceae bacterium | reverse complement strand
AATCGGAAATCGAAAGCAGACTTAAAGCGGCGGGAGTGAAATTCGAAGTATTGAGCGATGAGGCACTCATCCAACAGACCGCCGATGCGCTGGCAACGGAAAAAGCGATTGGTTGGTTCCAAGGGCGGATGGAATTCGGTCCACGGGCGCTTGGGGGACGGTCGATTCTCGGCGACCCACGTTCGCCAACCATGCAAAAGACATTGAACCTAAAGGTAAAATACCGCGAAAGCTTCCGCCCCTTCGCCCCATCCGTGCTCGGCGAAGACGTCGCCGACTGGTTTGAGCTTGATGAAGACAGCCCCTACATGCTGTTGGTTGCGGATGTGAAAAAACAACGCCAGAAATCCATGAGCGACGACGAAAAGGCGCTATTCGGAATTGATAAGCTAAATATTCCGCGATCGGACATTCCCGCCGTCACCCATGTCGATTATTCGGCCCGGATCCAGACCGTCCATGCCGACACCAACCCGCGCTACCACGCGCTTATTAGCGCATTTAAAGAGCGCACAGGCTGTCCGGTCGTGGTCAATACCAGCTTCAACATTCGCGGAGAGCCCATCGTCTGCACGCCCGAAGATGCCTTCCGTTGCTTTATGGGCAGTGAAATCGACGTGCTTGCCGTCGGCAATTGCTATCTCGACAAACAAAAGCAGGATCCGGCCCTAAAACTCGATTACAAGGATGCCTTCGAGCTTGACTAGGTTGAACGAAGGTTGGTGTCCGCCATCCGCTCGGCTACATTTGTATAAATAATAGCCGTACGCAACTGACGCCTCGCGCGACGAAATCGGGTGCAGATTTGAAGACCTTTCTGATTTCAGCACTTATTACCCTGGTGCTTTGCGTCATTGTTGATTTGGCATTGGCGAAATTGACCTGGCACCCCCAATTCAGAAGTTATCATCCACAACGCCACCATGGGCTGCGACCAATGTCCGGGGCAGAGGCGAAATGGGGCCAAGATGTCTACGAAATGCGTGTGAATTCCCTTGGCATGAAGGACGCAAGGCAACGCGAGGTGCCGCTGACCTCGGAAAAGCATCGCATAGTGCTGTTGGGGGATTCTTTCACGGAAGGGATCGGTATGTCCTATCACGACAGCTTTGTCGGTCGGTTTGCAAAATTCCTGTCGGACAGGGCGGCCGGCAAAGTCGAGGTCTTAAACGCCGGTGTCGTGAGCTACAGCCCGAAACTTTATTACTTAACGGCAAAAGACCTTCTGGACCGCGTCGGCCTCAAGATCGATGAATTCATCGTTTTTATCGACATTTCGGATATTTATGACGAACTCGTATACGAATCCTACCAATCATCTCCTGGAACCACCTGGCGCGACCGATATTATCAGGCGAAATCTTTTTTCAACCGGAATTCCTATGTTTACCGCACCCTGTTGCAGGGTCCGGTGCATCAAGTCTTGCTGTCACTGCGTAATCACCTGAGTGGACAAAATAAAGATACGTCACCAACGATCGAAAACACGCCCAGACCAACCGGGCAACCGCGGCAACCTGCTCGATCCGACTGGAACAACGATGAATTCGCAGATCGCGCGCGAGCTCACTGGACATTTGATGACAAGATCTATGATAGGTGGGGCAAATACGGCGTTCACTTGGCAACCAAAAATCTTGGTCGCTTGATTAGTCTCAGTAAAGAGCATGGCATCAAAGTATCTCTTGCCGTCTATCCTTGGCCCGAACAAATTGCGAGCGAGACCGGCCCATCGCGACAGGAGAAAATTTGGAGCCGATTTGCTCAATCCCATGGATTAAAGCTGCTTAACTTGTTTGGTGATTTTAAAAGGGCCGAGGCTGAATTGTTCATTAAAGGAGACGTGCACTGGAATGCGGAAGGCCATACTCTCGTGGCCAAGAAACTCATAGCCTTCTGGTGTGCCGACGCGAACGTGTTGAAGTGTGGCAACTAATCCGGACGAGGGTTTGAACATAGGCCAATGATTTTGACCGGACTCTCACATTTCCACGATATTACATGGATGCGTTCAGGCTCGATAAATGCTACGGAGGGGCTCAGAAACACTGGGGCAAATCCGAACTTTTTGCGAATGAGATCATGGCTCAGGCAGTCAAGATAGCACCTTCGATTTTATCCGCCGACTTCGCAAAGCTCGGCGAAGAAGTGCGGGCAATCGACGATGCCGGCGCAGATTATATCCATATCGATGTGATGGACGGCCATTTCGTACCCAACATCACCATTGGACCCATTGTAGTGTCCTCGCTTCGATCGCATTCAGAAAAACCATTCGATGTTCATCTGATGATCGAGCCGGTGGACCCCTATCTTACCGCCTTTGCCGAAGCAGGCGCCGATATCATTACCGTCCACGCAGAGGCAGGGCCGCATCTGGACCGCAGCCTTCAGCATATTCGCGAACTCGGAAAAAAAGCGGGCGTTTCTCTTAATCCCGGCACACCGGCGGCAGCAATCGAATTCGTGCTCGACGCAATCGATTTGATCCTCGTAATGACGGTCAATCCCGGCTTTGGCGGACAAAGCTTCCTCCCATCGCAGCTCGCCAAAATCGCCCAAATTCGCGATATGATTGGCGACCGGGATATCGAATTGGAAGTCGATGGGGGAATCAATCCAACCACGGCCAAACAAGTTATCGGTGCCGGCGCCGACGTTTTAGTGGCCGGAAGCGCTATTTTTGGAGATGGCGCCTATGGGCAACGAATCGACGCTCTAAGGGGCGATTCGGATTGAGCCATCGCCCCCTCCAAAGGCGGTCTAATCCATTGCAAATCAAGCACGGTTTCGATTGCAGATTTCCATTTTCTATGGTTCAACAAGTCGCAGAACCCCGTATAGTTGGTGTATTAGCTCATCCCTTTCATCGTGATTGGGGATAGGATTCGCTTATGTTTAGCGACAGATTAAACGGCGTCGGCAACGAAGGACTCCAGCGCTTGGCGCGCATCAGTTCGACGCTGCATTTACAGTATTTCTGGGAGAAACGCTGGTTCTGGATTGCGCTTGCATTCGGCGCCTTCATTCTGAATTTGCCGACCCCCGACGGCCTGACGCCGCAAGGTCATGCGGTGCTAACCATGGCGATTGTTGCGACAATCCTTTTTGTGACCGAGCCGATCCCGCTCCCTAGCGTGGCGCTGCTCATCATTATCGCCCAAGTCATTCTGATGAAGATCGACTCGACCGCAGTCGCGAAGAGCCTGATGAACGATTCCGTATTGTTCATCATGGGATCACTGATGCTGGCGGTCTGTGTCGTCAAACAAAAGCTCGACAAACGCATCGCCTGGTTCATCGTTCAGATGACCGGCACCAAAACAGTTAATATCTGTTTCGGGATTTCCGCTG
>DLVK01000021.1:0-5088 GCA_003444235.1 Rhodospirillaceae bacterium | reverse complement strand
CGGAATCGGCCAAACGGGCATGGATTACTTTGCCAAGCAGGGCGTGACCGTTTTCGATTCAAATAATCTGTCGCCGGAAGAGGAATTGATCGAAAGCGCCTCACGGGAACAGGTAGATGCGATTATTGTTCGTAGAGCGACAATCACGCCAGCGGTTATGGATGCATCGAAAAATCTCAAAGCCATCGTCAAGGTCGGCGCCGGGCTGGATTCGATTGATATCGAAGCAGCTACCGAACGGGGAATCGTTGTCTGCAACGGTGCCGGAATTAATGCGCAGGCAACGGCGGAATTGGCCTTTTCGTTAGTACTCGCGGTGGTACGCGGAATTGTGCCGCTCGCACAGGATATGAAAGAAGCGAACTGGTCGCAGAACCAGTACCGTGTGGCAGGACTCGCAGGCCAAACCTTCGGTATCGTTGGCCTTGGGTATGTGGGACGAATCGTCGCCTCCATGGCCCGGCCATTTGGCGTCAAGCTGATTGCCTATAGCCCGAACGCCCCCGAAGATGCATTTGATGACGATATCGAGCGCATATCGACCCTGGAGGAGTTGTTGAAAAAAGCGGATGTGGTCAGCGTTCACACACCGGGCCGGCCTGAAAACCGTCATATCTTCAATGAAAAAGCCTTCGCGCTCATGAAACCGACGGCATTTTTCATCAATAACGGCCGCGGTTCCGTCGTGGACGAGCACGCGCTTGCCGCAGCACTGACAAACGGCGTTATTGCCGGAGCCGGGATCGACGTGTTCGAACCGGAGCCACCAGCCGCCGACAATCCACTTTTAAGCGCTCCAAACCTGGTAATGACGCCGCATGTATCGTCACGCACGCATCATGTAATCGCCACAACCGCCCGTCAGGCAGCTGTTACGACTTGCCGCATTCTGGACGGCAAACGGCCTGACGAAAAATTTCTGGTGAACCCCGAAGTCTACGAACGCGATTGAGCCGGGCATGGAAACCCTTCAAGCGATCTTCGGTCTTTTTATTTTTTGCGCTATCGCCTGGTGCATGTCGGAAAACCGACGTGCGCTTCCGTTCCCCACTCTTGCAAAAACAATCGCGATTGGCATTGGAATCCAATTCCTATTAGCCATGGTCCTGTTGAAGATCCCTTTCATCGCCAACTTCGTTATGCAGTTGAACGACCTCGTCGCGGCACTCGAGCGGGCGACAACTGCCGGCACCAGTTTTGTCTTCGGCTACCTCGGAGGCGGCAAATTGCCGTTCGCGGAAAAGCAGGCAGGTGCGAGCTTCATTCTTGCGTTTCGTGCATTGCCGGTCGTGCTGTTGGTGAGCGCACTCTCCGCATTGCTATTCTATTGGCGGGTTCTCCCCTGCTTGGTTCGATTGATGGCTCGTTTTCTACAGCGAATTTTCGGAATCGGCGGTGCGCTGGGAATTACCGCAGCGGCAAATGTCTTTATCGGAATGGTCGAATCACCTCTGCTAGTACGCCCCTATATCAAGCGAATGACCCGAAGCGAGCTGTTCGCAATGATGAGTGTCGGCATGGCGACCATTGCCGGCACCGTGATGGCGCTTTACGCGACAATTTTGAGACCGATCGTTCCCGACGCAATTGGCCATATTTTGATTGCCTCGATCGTCAGTGCGCCAGCTGCTCTGCTCCTGGCACATTTGATGGTGCCTCCGGAAGGCGATTCGACGGAAGGTGAATTAGCCTATAGCGATGATGAAGGCGGCACGCCCCAGTCAGCCATGGACGCTGTAACAATTGGGACAGTTCAGGGGGTCAAGCTGCTGATCAATATCGCCGCCATGCTGGTGGTTATGGTGGCAATGGTTCATCTCTGTAATCTTATATTGGGACTACTGCCCGAATTCGGCGGTAACTCAATCTCCCTACAGCGCGTGTTCGGCTGGGTCTTCGCGCCGCTGGCATGGGCGATGGGCGTACCGTGGAGCGAAGCCGCAATCGGGGGCGAACTGCTTGGATTCAAGACCGTGCTCAACGAATTGATCGCCTATGTCACAATGGCGCAATTGCCCGCCGGCGCCTTAAGCGAAAAATCCCAATTGATAATGGTCTACGCACTCTGCGGTTTCGCCAATTTCGGCAGCCTCGGTATTATGCTTGGAGGACTTCTAAGTATGGCACCGGATCGACGTGCGGAAATCGTCGCTCTTGGACCACGCACCATCGTCTCGGGTCTGCTCGCCACTTGCATGACAGGTGCCGTCGTAGGTCTCATCCTTTAATAACAAATTATTTTTTATCGAGTTTCGTCTTCAGCGCGCTAGCGACCGCTGCCGGCACGAACGGATCGATATTTCCGCCCAGTTGGCAAACCTCTTTCACCAAACTCGACGCGATGAACTGGTATCGTTCGCTCGCCATCAAAAAAACCGTTTCCACCTCGCCTTCCAATTGACGGTTCATTGACGCCATTTGGAATTCATAATCGAAATCGGAAACCGCCCTCAGACCACGGATCAACATGCTGGCACCGCACTCTTTAGCGGTTTCGACCAATAGACCTTGCACGCCTCGGGCCTCAATCTCGATACCGTATTTTTTCGCCATCGGCGCCGTTTCAGCCTCGACCATGGCAACCCGTTCATCGAAGGTGAAAATAGGTGTCTTGCCCACATTGATCGCGACCGCAATGATCAAGCGGTCGACAACATGCGCCGCCGCCCGCTCAACGATGTCGAGATGTCCGTTGGTGATCGGATCGAAAGTGCCGGGATAGAGCCCCACCCGCTCGCCCATATCAATCTTCCTCGTTCTCTTTTTCTTGATCGGATTCTTGATCCGGTTCTTGATCTTCCGCGATCTCGGAAGTGTCTTCCCCGGTTTCGTCTTTTCCGGATTCTTCTTCTCCGACTTCGTCTTCCTCGGATTCACCCATATCGCGCAGCCGTGCGACCGAAACTACCTTTTCATCGTCATCGACCTTGAACACCGACACGCCCTGGGAACCACGCCCCTTGATACCGATATCGTCGAGGGGACAACGGATAAGTTTGCCACCATCGGTTACCAACATAATCTGGTCGTTATCCTCGACCGAGAACGCCGCGACAATCTTGGCCCCGCTCCCCTTGCCCAGGTCCATATTGGTGACGCCTTTACCACCTCGCTTCGCGGGACGGTATTCGTAGGCGGAGCTAAGCTGTCCTCGTCCGTCGTTGGAAATCGACAGGATAAATTGTTCTTCTTTGGCCATACGCTGATATTCGGGAATTTCGAAGCTCTTGACGCGCTCTTGATCGCGCTCCAGGTCTTCTGGCTTCCAGGCTTCCTTGTCCCGAGTGTCCAACCGGCGTTTGGCACGCGATGCCTGGATAAAAGTCTCCCGCTGTTCGGCGCTGGTTTCGGTGTGCTGCAGCACGGACATCCAGATTATCTTATCGTCCTCGCCCAAATTGATGCCGCGCACACCGGTCGATGTTCGTCCGCTGAAAACCCGCACGTCGGTGACCGGGAAGCGGATACACATACCGTTCTGGGTCGACAACATGACGTCGTTCGTTTCCGAGCAAACCCGCGCATTAACGAGACCGTCGCCTTCGGCGAGCTTCATGGCGATCTTGCCATTCGCCTTGATGTTCGTGAAATCGGAAAGCTTGTTACGGCGGACATTGCCATTCGACGTTGCAAACATAATTTGCGATTCCGCCCAGCTCTCCTCGTCCTCGGGCAACGGCATAACCGTCGAGATGACTTCGCCCTCCGCAAGCGGCAACAAATTGACCATTGCCTTGCCACGCGCCTGCGGCCCGCCCAACGGCAATTTATAGACCTTCATTTCGAAAACCATGCCACGGGACGTGAAGAACAGTACAGGTGTATGGGTCGATGTAACGAACACCCGCGAGACAAAGTCGCCCTCGCGGGTACTCATGCCTGCGCGCCCTTTGCCTCCACGCCGCTGAGCTCGATAGGTCGATAACGGTACGCGTTTGATGTAGCCGCCATGGGTCACGGTCACGACCATGTCTTCGCGTTGGATCAAATCTTCGATATCGTGCTCGAATTCCACATCGCTTATCTCGGTTCGGCGCTCGTCCGCATAAGCCTCTTTCATTTCGAGCAGTTCGGCGCGCATGACGTCGAGTAATTTTGGCCGCGAACTCAAAATCTCGAGATATTCATTGATTTGTTCAGCGATCTCTTCGGTTTCTGCGACAAGTTTGTCACGCTCCATCCCAGTGAGGCGCTGTAGGCGTAGTTCCAGGATTGCCCGGGCCTGGGTTTCGGAAAGCTGATACTTGCCGTCGACGACCTGGTGGCCCGGATCATCGATAATCTTGATGAAATCCTCCACATCGGTGGCCGGCCACGCCATTGCCATCAACTGTTCGCGCGCCTCGACCGGATCCTTGGCTTTTCTAATTAACTCGATGACAGGATCGAGATTACTGATAGCTACCAGCAGTCCCGCCAAAATGTGGGCCCGCTCTCGCGCTTTGCGAAGTTCGTAAATCGTCCGCCGTGTAATCACCTCCTCGCGGAATTCGAGGAACGCAGAGATTACCTGCTTGATATTGAGCATTTCCGGCCGACCGCCATTCAAGGCCAGCATATTGACGCCGAAACTCGTCTGAAGCGGTGTGAACCGGTAGAGCTGCGCCAACACCACCTCAGTCATAGCGTCGCGTTTGAGTTCGATGACGACGCGTACGCCTTCGCGATCTGACTCGTCGCGCAAATCGGAAATTCCCTCGATGGTCTTTTCACGCACGACCTCGGCAATGCGCTCCATCATCCGTGATTTGTTCACCTGATACGGAATTTCGGTAACGACAATAGCTTCGCGATCCTTGCCCAATGGCTCCACATGTGTCCGCGCGCGCATGACCACAGACCCACGACCGGTGTGCAGGGCCGCATTGATCCCCGCACGTCCAAGAATAATGCCTCCGGTCGGAAAATCCGGGCCCGGGACGATCGTCAGCAATTCCGCAATTTCGATTTCAGGATTTTCGATGGTCGCAATACAGGCGTCGATCACCTCGCCCAGATTATGGGGTGGTATGTTGGTCGCCATGCCGACCGCAATCCCGCCGGCACCATTGACCAACATATTGGGATACCGCGCCGGCAAGACTGTGG
>DLVK01000001.1:0-4597 GCA_003444235.1 Rhodospirillaceae bacterium | reverse complement strand
ATACCGGCGCCGACGAGCACGACTTATATACCTATCACAGCAACCTCACTGTCCAGGCGGGCGCCTACCAAAATGCCAATTGGGTAGTGTCCGTTGCCAAGGCGGGAATCGAAGATGGGTCTCCAATGGTCGGGTCCAGCGTCATCGTCGATCCCAATGGTGAGTTCGCCGCTCAGACCAAAACCCTCGGCGATGAGGTTGTGACCCACACCATCGATCTCGACGCGGCCGAGGAATCCCGTCGCCTGATGTTCAATTTCGAGAAAAACCGACGTATCGAGGAATACGGCATCATCACCGCCCAACGGGGACCGGCGGAATAAAACGTCTTACTCGTTCTGGAGCTTCAACCGCATAAGTTCATGCAGGAAATGCGTATTGTAATCCTTGAAGCCATAAATCAGCAGTTCCCATTGGTGGGAGGGAATTTTGACCGCATAGGGAAAGCCTGCATCGAGCACTGCTTTCTTCAGGGACTTTTCTGAAAAACCGGTCTTGTGGGCGAAGAAATCCTGTCCCGACTGCTCGATCTCGACCGAATAACCGTAGATCACGTCGCTTATCATGATGGGTCCCGCCGGCGACTTGTATAGTTCGTCGTCGATATCCATCTCGTCATCGATCATCGCTTTCATCACCGCCGGCAAATCGGGCACCCGTATTTCGGCAAACCCCTTCGGTTTCAGCACATGCAAAAAGCCCTTTAATACCTTGGCCACATCGTGCCGGTAGTAGTGCTCGAGATTGTGCGAGCAATAGATTGCGTCGAACTGATCCGCATCGAGCTGATCCAGCTCTCGCGCGTCGGCGACGATGTCCGGCTTACCGCGCGGGTCGATATCGAGCAGCAAATGCTCGAAGCCTTTGTAATAGGGCGGTAGCTGTATGTTCTTGTTGTTGCCACCCACATTGAGGACTTTCATCTTTTCGGCTTGATCGGCCATTGCTCTACCTTGATTGCTCTTATTTGCCCGACGGCATCTCTACCATGGGCAAATTCTTGCCCTCGAACTGGTGAAAATACTCGTAGTCGATGCCACGACTGAGGCCATGGCGCATAGCCTCGATGATATAGGCATTCTCCGAATAAACGCTCTCGATATTCACATCGGGCCCGAATTCACGGATCAGCCATTTCCCAATTTCCATCCAGTCATCATTGATTCCGACCTCGAAGATGAGGTTTTCAGGCCCCAATTCTTCGGTAATTCGATGCAACGCGTCACCGCCATCGCGCATGACGATCTTGATTTCGGATGCTTCCATCACCACCAGATGAACGCCATCCTCCAGGTCTTGGCGTCCCATATCGATGCCTTCCTGAGGGTCGAGCGGTTGGTCGGGGAATTTACGTCCCAACTCCGCGAATACGCCGAGACCGCGCTCCACCGCATGACGGATCGAGGCAGTTCGATCCGATTGGGGCAGATCGAGGGAATCGCCGCTGACTTCGACGGAGCTGAATCCCGCCTCTTTGATTCGGTCCATGAATTCCGGGACCAGGCCCTTGGCGAAGGCGATTTCAAAAGGTATGCCGCCGGTCGTCGTATCGATGCCCTGCGACGCGTAGTAGGCGTTTTTCTTTTGCAGCCACTCCAGATCCCAGCGCCACATCACACCCACATGATCGTGGATCTTCATATGATCGATAATGTCGCCGGCGGTTTCGACAATCTGCTCGCACTGAAGGAGTGAAAAACTTCTATCGGTGACGCAGGTGATTCCGAGCTTACGCGGTTTCTTCGTCCGTGGCGGCCGTTCCAGAAAATCGAATGCGTTGCCGTCTCCCATGCGCGGCCTCCCCAAATTTTCCTTGTTTCCAGCCCAGTCTAACCGTCCCCTTCCTACTTTGCACCTTCGTCCGCTTGGGCTAGGCTCGACGAAATAAAACACCATCTAAAAACCAACCGGGAGGATCACCATGGCAGACCCTTTGAGTGCGGCCGCCGCCGGCAACGACTTGCCGATGTCCGATCTTGTTGTTCTTGACCTGACGCGGGCCCGGGCCGGACCCACATGCGTACGCATGCTCGCCGACTGGGGCGCCCATGTCATCAAGGTCGAAGCGACCGCCAAGGCCGATCCGCGCATTAGGGGCCAAAACACCCAGCGCCGCCAGCCGGACTTCTTCAACCTCCACCGCAACAAGCGGAGCGTCACGCTCGATTTGAAAAAGCCCGAAGGCCACAAGATTTTCATGCAAATGGTCGAAAAGGCGGACGTCATCGTCGAGAATTTTCGCGCCGACGTAAAAAACCGCCTCAGAATCAACTACGACGATTGCGCCAAGGTAAACCCTCGCATCATCTATGGCAGCATTTCCGGCTTCGGCCAGGACGGCCCCTACTCGCCACGACCCGGCGTCGACCAGATCGCACAGGGCATGGGCGGGCTGATGTCGATTACCGGGCTGCCCGGTCAAGGCCCGGTGCGGGTGGGTATCCCCATCTGCGATCTCACCGCCGGCATGTATCTCGCCATCGGCGTCTTGAGCGCGCTCCATGAACGCCACCGCACCGGCAAGGGCCGCTGGGTGCATACGTCGCTGCTGGAAGCGATGATCGGCATGCTCGATTATCAGGTCGCGCGTTGGACCATGGTCGAAGATTTACCGCCACAAGTAGGCAACGATCATCCGATCAACGTCCCGACCAGTCTCTTCCCCACCAAGGACGGCCATGTGAATCTGGCTGCGGGCGGTGACCACATGTTCGCGCGCTTCTGCAAGGCACTCGAATGCGAAGAGCTCCTCGAAGTGCCTGAGTTCAAGTCGAACGATCTTCGATTTCAGAATCGGGATGCGGTTAACGAAGCGGTCTCCAAGGCGACAAGTAAATTCACCACCGCCGAATGCGTCGAAAAGTTAAACGAAATCGGCGTGCCTTGTGGACCGCAATACGACATCGCCGAAATGCTCGAGGACGAACAGGTCAAGCATCTTGGCGTGACTTGGAAGGTGAATCACCCTGATCTCGGCGAAACCGAAATCAACGGCAACGCAATCAACATCGAAGGCCACGAGAAAAGCGCCCGTATGCCGACGCCGGAATACGGCGAATATAACGAAGCGGTTCTAGAGTCACTCGGCTAGGACGAGGCGGCCATCGATGAATTGCGCAAAAGCGAGGTGATCGTATGACAAAATTGCCGCTCGAGAATCTGACGGTCCTCGATCTGACGCGGGTAAGGGCCGGGCCTACTTGCGTGCGCCAATTTGCCGACTGGGGCGCCAATTGCATCAAGATCGAAGCGCCCGGCGATGCGGATCCGCGCGGGCATGACCCGAAAGCGCGGATCGCACCGGATTTCTGGAACCTTCACCGCAACAAACGCTCGATCACGCTCAACCTCAAAAAGCCGGAAGCCAAAGAGATATTTTTTAAACTGGTGGAACAAGCGGACATCATCGTCGAAAACTACCGCCCCGGCGTGAAACACCGCCTCGGCATCGATTACGACGCCTGTGCGGCAGTCAATCCCCGCATCATTTATGGCAGTATTTCCGGCTTCGGCCAGTCAGGGCCCTATGCGGAACGGCCCGGCGTAGACCAGATCGCCCAAGGCATGGGCGGCCTGATGTCGATCACCGGCGAACCGGGCCGCGGCCCGCTCCGGGTCGGCGTTCCCATCACCGATCTGACCGCGGGTATGTATTGCGCCATGGGCATCTTGATCGCGCTTCATGAACGCGAGCAGACCGGCAAAGGCCGCTGGGTTCATTCCTCGCTGCTGGAGGCCGAGATCGCCATGCTCGATTATCAGGTGACTCGCTGGACAATCACCCAGGAGGTCCCGCCGCAGGCCGGCAACAACCATCCGAAAAGTTGCCCGGTCGGGCTGTTCCCGACCAAGGACAGTCACGTCAATATTTCAGGCGGCGGCGATTACATGTTCAAACGCCTCGCGGACGCGCTCGACGCACCGCAATTGCTAGACGATCCAAAGATGGACAGCAAAGCCAACCGCCTCGCCAATCGCGACTACACCAACGAGCAAGTTGGAAAGGTGACTTCCAATTGGACGACCGACGATATCGTCGAGACGTTGAACGGCGTCGGCGTGCCGTGCGGCCCGGTCTATACCATCGACAAGATGCTGGAAGACCCGCAGGTCCAACATGTGGGTATGACTTGGCCCTGCGATCATCCGGAGAAAGGGGCGGTCTCGGTCAATGGCAATCCGATCAATCTCGACGGCGTGCCGAAAGGCGTCCGCAACGTGACGCCTGATCTCGGCGACTATAATGACGAGCTTTTGAATTCGCTCGGCTACGACGCGGAGACCGTCGAAAAATACCGCGCCGAGGGCGTGATCTAGGTGCCAACATGCCTCTCGCCATCGAGCCTATGCAACGCAGCGATTGGGTCGCGGTCAGGGCGATCTACGGCGAAGGCCTGAAGACCGGAATGGCGGCATTCATGAAAAATCCGCCGCGCTGGCAGATATGGAATGAGCGTTACCTCAAACCGGGCCGGCTGGTTGCGCGCCTGGACGACACGCTTGTCGGCTGGGCGGCCATGGCGCCGGTGCCCGACAATTGAGGCGCAGCAGGCGTCGCTGAGGTCAGCGTCTACGTTACCAGATCAGCCCAGGGCAA
>DLVK01000577.1:0-6159 GCA_003444235.1 Rhodospirillaceae bacterium | reverse complement strand
GATTGGTGGGCTCGTCGAGCAGCAGAAGATCGGGTTCTGTGTAAAGGAGGGCGGCGAGTGCGACCCGCATGCGCCAACCGCCCGAAAAATCCCGGCACGGCCGTTGTTGGGCGGTTTCGTCGAATCCTAGGCCAGCCAGTATGCGGGCGGCGCGGGCGGGGGCGCTTTGGGCATCGCGGTCTTTTAGCCGATCGTGAATTTCGGCCAGGCGTGTCGGGTCGTTTGCTTGTTCCGCCTCCTCGGTGAGTGCGGCGAGCTCGGTATCGGCGGCAAGTACGGTTTCGATGAGCGAAGTATCGCCACCGGGAGCATCCTGTGTGGTCATGCCGATGCGCCAACGCTGGGGACAGGCAATCTCGCCTTCGGCTGCTGAAAGATCGCCGGTGATTAGTTTCAGTAGGCTTGTTTTACCTGCTCCATTGCGTCCCACGAGGCCGACACGGTGACCTGCAGCAATGCTGGCATCGGCGCCGTCAATGAGAAGTCGGCCACCGATCCGATAGGTAAGATTGTTCAGGCGCAGCATGGATCGCGGTGTATCACGGCGAGGCCAAGGGGGGAAAGTTGTTGCTTTTGCCCGAATTGCCGAATTCTGTCAGACTGATCCAATGAGTTCAGGCGATGACCTTGATTTCGGGCATTTTCGTGCAGCGCTAGAGCGTGAGCGTGCGGAGATTCTCAATCTTAGCGATCAATCCGAAGACGAGCGTAAACCGGTGGAACTGGATCAGCAAAGCGTCGGGCGTCTTTCGCGTATGGACGCCCTTCAGGTCCAGGCCATGGCCAAAGCGCTTGATAGCAGGCGCCAAGGGCGATTGATGCAGATTGAGGCGGCACTACAACGCATTGAAAGCGGCGATTATGGGATTTGCGAGGGTTGCGACGACGAAATTCCGCCCAAACGTCTCGAGATAGATCCCGCGGCCCGCCGATGCGTAAATTGCGCTGGCGTGTGACCGGTTATATTTCGCTAAAAATTAACGATTTATTTGCATATTGAATGTTAAAATCAATTTAATTATAAGAATCTTAAAATTACTAATAATAAGAAAAGTCGACTGATCCCTGGCACCAGTGCTCGTTTTCAAATATTTCGGTATTTGTTGCTAAGATTTGCGGTCGTCTTGAAGAAAGTGCAATGGTTCGCACCGCACCGCCCGAACTAACTTCCGATACGCCGTCAGCTCCAGGCTTGCCAAGCGGCGAAATTGGCTTGTCTTCTGCGGATTTGGTGAAACAGGTGGAAGAGCTCACGCGTGAAGTCGAAAGGCTTCATCGCGCAGAGGCGGAACTGAAAGATGCCAAAGAAGCGCTTGAGAAAGCGTTAGCGGCGAAAGATTCGTTTCTTGCCAGCATGAGCCATGAAATAAGGACCCCGTTGAATGGCGTGATCGGCATGCTTGGTGTTTTGAACCAGACCGGTTTGACGGACGAGCAGGCGGAAATGCTGGGTCTTATGCGTCAATCGGGGCAATCACTTTTGGAAGTGATCAACAATATTCTCGACTTTTCCAAGATCGAAGCGGAGATGTTGGAACTCGAAGAGCGAGAACTTTCCGTTCGTGAAATTGCCAATACTGTCTCGCAAATTGCAACCGGCATGCTGCCGAGCGGCAATATCGATATGGCCTTTTCAGTCGATGCGCAAATCGACAAATTTTTGCTCGGGGATCCCGTACGGCTCAAACAAATTTTGGACAATCTGGTCAATAATGCCATCAAATTCACCGACGAAGGTTTCATCTCGTTACGCGGGGACCTGGTGAGCGAAACGGATACCGAAGCGCTGGTGGAAATTTCAGTAGGCGACACCGGCTGTGGCATGACCGAAGAGGAAATCGAAAGGGTTTTCTCGCCATTTTCCCAAGCCGATAAGTCCACGGCCCGGTTGAAAGGCGGCACCGGCCTGGGTTTGAGCATTTGCGATCAATTGGTCAAAATGATGGGTGGTGAAATTTGGGTCGAAAGTAAAGTTGGCGAGGGTTCTGTTTTTCGTATCCAAATTCCTTTCAAGCGCGTTCCCAGCCCGATCAAAGAATACAGTAACCGATTGGAAGGCGTCCGCATTCTGGTTTGCACCAGCGATCAGATAGGACGCGGCGGCACCAGTAAAATGCTTGCCGAGAACGGCGCGGAACCAGTCCGTGTCGTTAGCCAAACCGATGCAATAAACAAATTGAAAACAGGTGTGGAGGAAGGTAATCCGTTCGGCGCCGTTTTTGTGCGAAGCGAATTCGGCGATAACGGTTGTCTCGAATTTGCCAAGGGCATTCGCGGAGACGAAACGATTGCAAAGACGCCCATTATTTTGTCGGCGTTTCGCGATTCCGCTGTCGGAAAAGAACTATTCGATACCGGATATTTTGAAGGTTTCGTAACCCGTCCAATTTCCTACTACGAAATTCTAGAAACGACCTGCCGAGTTCTCGATGTCGAGGTGCCGGCATTTGTCGATCAAGCTCCGGACAATACAATCACTGTATATTCCGCTCCCGATCTTGTTGCGGCCGAGGCGGCGTCGGCGGTGGTATTGGTGGCCGAAGACAACCGCATGAATCAGATGGTGATCACGCGCCAATTCGAAAAGCTCGGATATTGCATTCATCTCGTATCCGACGGCGTAAAGGCATTCGAGGAATTAACCCAAAATCCGGACCGCTACGGACTATTGGTAACCGATTGCCATATGCCGATTATGGATGGGTATCAGTTGACGACGAATATTCGGGAAGCCGAACGCGGGCAAGAAAAGTCGATACCGATCATCGCATTAACTGCCGATGCAGTGGTAGGTGCGGTGGAGAAATGCCGCCAGGTCGGTATGAACGACTATATTACGAAACCGTGCGAAATCGACGATTTGGACGAAAAAATCCGGCAATGGCTTCCAGCTGCCGTAGAACTGCGGAGCAAAAGTCGCGTAATGCCCGAAGCTGTACGCAAAAAAGGCAAATCCGATTCTCCATCGGACGCTGGTGCTGAACGCGCGAGCCCGATCGATTGGGTGGAACTCGGAAATATTTTTGCGTCTGACGATAGGGAAATGCTGACGGAAAATTTGCGCTTCTATCTGGGGACTGTGGACACGTTGCCAGAGGATCTCGGTGCACAATTCGACGCGCAAGATGCGTCGGCGATCTGCGAAATCGCCCATGCGGCCAAAGGGGCAAGCCTATCGGCCGGTGCAACGGTGCTCGGCTCTTTATTGGAATGCCTGCAGTTTGCTGCTGAACGCGAAGACTGGAATGAAATGATTGAATTGCGCGCGACGGTCGTCACAGCGTTCGAGCACGTCAGAGACTATATTAACGAGCTTTGAAGCGATGAACGATTGCATATGCCTGTGTAAGGAAGGCTTAAAGCCATGAGCGAAGAATTAACACCAACCGAAATCGAGACATTGCGGAGGATGGATATCAACGCATTGGTCGTCGATGATCAGGAGTATATCCGTCATATCGTGCGGCAATTTCTGCGCACGGTGACAAATGGTGTTGTGTTGGAAGCGGGCGATGGGGCCGAAGCTATGGCGTTTCTGGAGCCCTATCATGGCCAAATCGAGCTTAATTGGCGGAATGAAGAGTACAGCCAATTCGTCGAGGGCGGTAAGAAGATTGATTGCATTGTGACGGATTTCAAAATGGCACCGATGAACGGTCTCGAAATGTTGCAGAAGATTCGCTCCGGGAATTCGGCGGCCGACCCGGATCTACCAGTCATCATGTTGACTGGATTCAATGACCAGAATGTTATTGGCGCCGCTCTCGAACTCGACGTCACCGCTTTTATCGTCAAGCCTGTCAGCCAGTCCGCTTTGCACACGCGGCTTTACCGCGCATTGAGCAAGAAAATAGCGATACGCCCGTCAACGCACTATGACGCGATAGCGACCGATGGCGTGTCACCGGTGTCAACCGATGGGGCGGCAGGCAAAGACGCGGCGGCGGGTACGGCTGCGGGCGGATCGGAACTGTCATCGACGACAATCACGCTCGCTGAAGTTCCGCTTGGTGCAATCTTGGTCAAAGATATAGTGACCCTGCAAGGTAGTGTATTGATCAAGGCAGGTACAGCGGTGACCGAGGATATTAAAGACAGGTTGGGCGATTTGGCTGGCCATAAGGATGTCCCGCTTGAAGTTATGGTCGCCGCAGGCAATTGAACGATAGTTTTTCAGTTCGGAATTTTGAGACAAAGCTATGCGGGTTAACATTCGAAACGCGGTTGGTGCGGGTGCAGGATGACCGGAGCCGACGAATATAATCGTAGTTGGACCGCATTGGTCGTCGATGACCAAATGATGGTGTGCAAGGTAGCAGTGCATCATTTTTCCGCGCTCGGTGCGCGCCAAGTTATGACAGCTTCCAACGGTCGTGCAGCGCTTGAAATCGTTAAATCCGTTAATTCACCGGACATTATTTTGTGTGATTTAAAAATGCCTGAAATGGATGGCGTTGAATTTTTGCGTCACCTCGGCGAATTGAAATTCGACGGCGGAATTGCCTTGATGAGCGCTGAAGACGAAAGCGTATTGTCCACTGTTCGATGGCTGGCCGAAACGTACAACCTTCGTGTTTTAGGGGCCGTTTCAAAGCCGCTATATCGGGAATTTATGGCCGAATTGGTTTCAAAATACTTGAAGCCCAACGATGGGGAGGTGCCCAGTACCGATATCTTGTTGGTGGGGCCGAATATGGTGATAGACTCCATCAAAGCAGGCCGTATCGTCAATCACTACCAGCCAAAAATCGACCTGTCCTCAAATGAGGTCCTTGGAGTCGAGGCTTTGACCAGGCTGAGCTCTCCCGATGGCGAATTGATGGCGCCTGAATTTTTCATTCCTGTCGCCGAGCGTCATCAGTTGATAAATGAGCTGACCCGTAGCGTCATCGAACAAGCGGTGTGCGATCTATGCACGCTGGACGATATCGCGCCGGAATATTCGCTGGCGATAAATTTTTCGATCAACAGCCTCTCCCGTATCGAAATGGCCGATTTTCTGATGTCCGTGCTTGATGAACATTCCTTCGATTGTCGACGCTTAATCGCCGAAGTGACCGAGTCACAGGCAATTCAAGAAGGCCAAACTCCACTGGCAAACTTGACCCGTTTGCGGCTCCACGGCGTGACGCTTTCCGTCGACGATTTTGGGACAGGGTATGCGACGCTTGCCCAGCTCGAACAAATACCTTTTCAGGAAATCAAGCTGGACAAGTATTTCGTTTCCAAGGTTTGCAATGACCGGACCTCGCGGGCCATCGTCGAATCCACCATTGCGATGGCGCGATCGCTGTCCATGCGGGTCGTTGCCGAAGGCATTCATAACGCTGCGACCCAAGATGCTGTCACCAAGTTAGGCGTCGATCACGGTCAGGGATTCCACATTTCGCCGCCATTGCCTTTTGACGGGTTGGCCGATTTTATCTCGGATTACGGTCAGCCAGAGAGCACACTCTAAAACACGGCTTTTCGTTTTACTGAAACAGCGATCACTACGGCGATACTCAGCAAAATTATCGCGATAATTCCGAAACTTGTTTCGATACCCCACCATTCGGCGATGTATCCCATCGCGGTTGGAACGATGATATTGGCGAGCCTGTTTACCGAATTTCGCAGTCCGACTGCCGCGCCCTGTTGGTTTAAACCCACGTTTCGCGACAGAATCGAAAAGATCAGAGGTTGATTGACGCCTTGAGAAAATCCTCGCATTGCTGTCGCAATGACCAGCAATGGGATGGCGTGGGCGACCAGAGGCGTCAGACAAATAAAGAAAACCGCGGCCGCTACGAAAATGATCACCAGCCAATGTGCTTGTGCCCGAGCGGCGAACCAGCCGGCGGCGAGGCTGCCGATTCCGACGAATATTTCCGATAGCCCTGTGAGGAGCCCAATGGTCGTGCCGGAAATTCCGATCTGATCTAGGTAAACCACAAAGAACGATGCCTGGATCGAACCCGGTCCGTTGCGGATCATGGTGATTGCGAGGGCAAATGCCACGGCCGGTATCGTGGCGAGCGCAAATGCTTCGCGGTAATCAGACCAGCGCGGCCAAAAGCGTTTTAGTGACGCGGTGGAGTGATGTCTCGGATTGCCGTCATTCGGGATCAAAGTTACCGATGCGAGAATCAGAAGACCCCATAGTGTGATAACAAGGAA
>DLVK01000039.1:0-3129 GCA_003444235.1 Rhodospirillaceae bacterium | reverse complement strand
CCATATCGGCCAGCAGGATGGGGGTCAGGATGAGCAGGCCGACAATCAGCACCAATACCTGGACGAAGTCGGTGAGCGTAACCGCCCACATGCCGCCGGCCCAGGTGTAGACAAGGACGATGGCGGCGGCGATGCAAATACCAATGGTCGGGTCGATACTCGTAAGGCTTTGCAGGATGCGACCGAAGGCCACCAGCAGTGAGCCGACCCAGCCGACATAAGCGGGAATGGTACAGAGACTGGCCAGCAGGCCGGCTTTGGGGCCGAAGCGGCTGGAGAAAAAGGAGGCGATGGTCATCAGGCCCATGCGTCGCATCATGCGCACGTAGAAGAGCCCGGCGAGAAAGAGACAGAGCGCCGCGCCGAATGGATCGGCGATAACGGCGAGAAAACCGCCCTCGTACGCTGCGCTGGCGGCGCCGATGCAAATGCCGCCCCCAAACCAGGTCGCTGCCAGGGTCGCGGTGCATAAAAGCAGCGGCAACCGCTTGCCGGCGACGATATAATCGACCGATCCCTCGACGCGACGGCTGGCGTAGAGACCGATGCCCAGCATCAGGGCCAGATAGAGTCCCAGACCGATTAAAACCAGTGGATTGACCATGCATTTCCCGGGCAAAAGGTTTAAAAATGGAAATATATATTGGTTTCTAAACGCGGAAAAGTGCCCTCAAATGACATCGGAATGGCGGATATCGCCAGCCACAATGGCGATACTGGCCATTCATTACTTTATTTATGGGGTTATATAATTACTATAAAATACTTAGCTGCAACTATTTAATGGTATTATATTGGGAGGTAGTGCGCCTGGCATGGCGCTTGCAAAAGGTAGCATAGTGTCGTATTATGGCCTCAAACAGGGAGCGTGTGCAAATGGCAAAGGGAACCTTCTCGAGGATTAGCGATATCCTCAAGTCCAATATCAACGAAATGCTCGATCGCGCTGAAGAGCCCGACAAGATGATTCGGCAGATGGTCCGCGATATGGAAGAGGCGGTCAACAAGGCCACGGCGTCAGTCGGCACTGCCGTTGCCAACCACAAACGGCTCGAAAGACAGTGCAACGAAAAGCGTAACCAGGTCGAAGAGTGGCAGCACAAAGCCGAGCGCGCGGTCGCGACGGGCGAAGACGAGTTGGCGCGGCTCGCACTGGAGCGCAAGGCGATGTTTGCCAGGGCTGCGGCCGATCTCGCTCCCGCCCTCGAGGAGAGCAAGCAAACCGCCGACCAACTGCGGGAGCAGTTGCGCGAGCTCAAGACCAAGCTCGAAGAGGCGCGCACTCGCCAGGGAGCGCTGGTTGCCCGCCATCAGGCTGCCGAGGCACGTAAACGCTTGGCGCAGAGCATTTCCGGCCTGGGCGATGACGCCTTTTCGAGCTTCGAGCGTTTTGAGCAGAAGGTCGAAGAGAGCGAGGCTGAAGCTTCGGCTCACGCGGAGATTTCGGGCGAGATGGAGGATGTAGAGAAAGAGATCCGCCAGATTGATGTCAATCGCGCGGTCGATGACGAATTGCAGGCGCTTAAGGCGCAGTTGAGGAAAGATGCCTAAATCCAGGGCTCGCAGATCCGACTGTGGGCCCTTTATTTTGCGAATGAACGGCGATGCGATGCGATCGATAGACGAAGCGAAATTCAAAGTGAGCAGTGCGATGGAAGGCGGTTTCAAGCGCTTGGGGGCGTTATTTCTAAAGGTCCTGGCCGTGCCGATGGTGCCGTTGGGGCTGGGTTTTATGCTCTATGGACTCTTCGAGATTGCGACCGGGGCGGCACCGTATGCAGACGGCGAGATCATGCCCTTTGTCGTCGGCGTCTCCCTGGTAATTTTTGGCAGCCTGCTGTGGGTTTTGTCCAAAAAGTTCGAAGAAGCCGCCCATCAGGTGCGCTATCGACGGCAACAAAACCGCGTCGTGCGCTTGGCCCAACAACGGGGTGGCCGCCTGACCGTCACCGAGACCGCCGCCGAAACGGGGTTGGCGATCGAGGAGGCTGACGAGATCCTCAAAGGCATGGCCGACGGCGGCTTCGTCGAGGTGGAAATAACCGATTCGGGGATGATGGTCTACCGCTTTCCCGAAGTGCTCTACGCACACGAAAAAAACTGGAGCCGCGGCTTCGAAAGCGCTTGAATGGCTATAGAAGAGGGAGCCCTTGAGCTGGTTTATCAAGCTTGCGATCGGGGTGGGTATGATCATACTCTGTGGCGGTCTGGTAAATTGCATGAGTATCTATTTCGGGGCCCGTTACAAAAAATCCAAGAAGGCGCTGTAAACCGAAGATCAAATCGCCACGCGCCTCGATGGGATCGAGCGACGCCTGACCGATGTGCAGGATGTGATGATCGCCTTGACCGAGAAGATGGACCGCATGGAAGGGCGGGAAAGGATCTGAATATGAACCGCAATATTGTGTGGTTGGTGCCGGTCGCGGCTATGTTTGTGGGTTTGGTCAAGATCGTTGAGAACGAATACGTCCTGTTCGCCTTACTTGGTTTGGCCCTGGCCGGATTTGCGATCGTTCAGATTGTAGGGTATTTGCGCCTCAAGGCGACGTTGCCGGGCGAGGGCAGAATTGCCGACGATGAGACGGGAAATCGCCTCGACGAGATTGAGCAGCGCTTGACCGACGTACACGACGTGATGATTGCTATGAGCGAGAAAGTCGATCGCATGGAAAGCGATAGGGACCGCGAGAAGCTGGTATAGGCGATGCAAGATTTGGCCGAGCAACTGCGGAAAGCGTGCCGGGCCGAAGAATGGGAGCGCGGCAAGGCCCTGGCCGAGAAGGGGGTGGTGCTGCGGCCTGGCGATTCCGACCTCCACTATTACAAAGGGTTCTGTCACATGGCCTTGGGCTCAATGTCCGATGCCATTGCCGCTTATGAAGTAGCCGCTGCGGCCGGTCATCTGGATGCCCGTTATCAATTGGGCATGGCCGCATTGCGGCGGGGTGGGCGCAAGCCGGCGCTGCGCGACGAGGCGATCGGCCATTTCGAGGCGATTTTGGCGGCTGTTGCGGCGGGCGGGGAATATCGTGAGTTGGAAAAGGTCTATTTCGCGTTGGGCGGCCAGTACGGCGAAGATCCGCAGCGGTGCGAAGACGCCATCCGCATGTATCGAAAGGGCCTGGC
>DLVK01000511.1:0-5173 GCA_003444235.1 Rhodospirillaceae bacterium | reverse complement strand
TGGCCATCAATATCAACCTTGATTCGCCGACTTGACCTACCGATTCGGCAATCTCGTTGACCCGTTTGTCGATATAATTGGCAAGCCGCGCGAGATGTTCTTCCTGCCCATCCTCGCAAGCGATAACGTAGCTGCGTCCGTTGACGGTAATCGATAAATCGCTCATTCGGTGCTTGCCTGTATTCTCTATCTCTAGCGCAGGGTGACCTACTTATCCGTCGCCAATATATCCTCGAGACGCTTTATCGTGGTTCCGAGTCGGGCCGCGATTTGTCGGCTTTCCGACCGCAGGTGCTCGCATTCGGCGCGGGCGGCTTCCAATTCGACGGCGAGTTCGTCTTTTTCCGGATCGTTTCCCGCTGATTCCAGACGATGGGTCAGCACTTGATCGAGCCGGTCGACCGCAGCTTCCAAACGTTCGCGCGCTTCCACAAGACGTGACATCAGAAAAACTCGTTTTTAAGCGGTTTCAAGGCTTTGTCCCGTGACATGAATTCTTAGTATGAGAAAACCTCTTGCCGATAAATTGCAAGTGTTTTTGCCTGTCGGCAATGTCTGTTTTTGAAATTCTTGAATTAGGCGCGAAATCGATTCGATGCACGGCAACGGATATTGACGGCTTTGGGGCGAGGCGGCATGGTGCGGCTCTATCCGTTCTGCGAACATTTCAGCCCATCACACCGAAATTCATATGACCGCGACAGCAGCCAAAAATAAATCCGGCGTCAGCCATGGCGAGATGGCGAACGCTATACGAGCACTTTCCATGGATGCGGTGCAGGCCGCGAATTCAGGGCATCCCGGCGCGCCGATGGGAATGGCGGACATAGCGACGGTACTTTTCACGCGCTATCTCAAATACGATCCAGCTGATCCTAATTGGGCAGATCGCGACCGTTTCGTGTTGTCGAACGGTCATGCGTCGATGCTCCTTTATTCACTTTTGCATCTGACCGGCTATGACGATATGGACATCGACCAGGTGCGCAATTTCCGTCAACTCGGTAGCCGCACCGCCGGCCATCCGGAATTCGGGCATGCCGCGGGCATCGAGACCACAACGGGACCACTGGGCCAAGGAATTGCGAATGCTGTCGGCATGGCGCTCGCGGAACGCCTTCTGAACGCACATTTCGGCAGCGATATCGTCGATCACAATACTTATGTTTTCGCTGGCGACGGGTGCCTGATGGAAGGTATCAGCCACGAGGCAATCTCGCTGGCCGGCCACCTCAAACTCGGCAAGCTGATCGTTTTGTTCGACGACAACGAAATTTGCATAGACGGTGCGACCTCAATGACCGTCACCGACGATCAGCAAAAACGCTTCGATGCCGCCGGATGGCATACGGACGCCATCGACGGGCACGACCCGGACGCTATCGCAGCTGCTATCGAAGCCGCTCAAGCCGACGGACGACCTTCGATGATCGCGTGCCGCACAGTAATTGGATTTGGCGCACCCAACAAACAAGGCAGTGAAGCCACCCATGGCGCGCCACTCGGTGAAGACGAAATTGCTGCTGCACGTAAGGAACTCGACTGGCCCCACGACCCATTTGTGATCCCCAATGCCATTGCAGATGCCTGGAAAAGCGCCGGCGCTCGGGGCAGCGTCGACCGCGAGGCTTGGCAAAGCCGACTGGATGCGCTCGATGCCGGGACAAAAGAACAATTTGCACGCCAAATCGCGGGCGACCTACCCGAAGGATGGGAGCAAGCGGTCAGCGACCTTAAAAAATCCATCGCTGCCGATCCGCAAAAGATTGCCACCCGACAAGCCTCCAAGCTCACCCTCGACAGTTTGACAGCGGCGGTTCCGGAAATGATCGGCGGCTCTGCGGACCTGACCGGATCCAACCTCACCAAAGCCGACGGCATGGACCCGGTGACAGCCAACGACTTTTCCGGGCGCTACATCTATTACGGCGTCCGCGAGCACGGCATGGCTGCAGCCATGAACGGCATGGCGCTGCATGGCGGTGTGATCCCATACGGCGGCACGTTTTTGATCTTTACGGATTACTGCCGTCCCTCAATTCGCCTTTCGGCACTGATGAATCAGCGGGTGATCTATGTCATGACCCATGATTCCATCGGCCTCGGTGAAGACGGCCCGACCCACCAGCCCGTCGAACATTTGGCAGCACTGCGGGCCATGCCCAACGTCAAACTGTTTCGACCTGCGGACACTACCGAGACCGCCGAATGTTGGGCTCTAGCGTTGGAGAATGCGGACGGACCATCGGTTATCGCGCTCACCCGCCAAGGTGTGGAACCGGTCCGGACCGAATTCGACCAGGATAATATTTCCGCCCGTGGCGCTTATATCTTGAGCGACGCCGATGGCGACCGCCAAGCAACGATCATTGCCAGCGGATCGGAGATCGAAATCGCGCTTGCCGCACGAAACATGCTGCAGCAAGACGGCGTGCCGACAGCAGTCGTTTCCGCTCCGTGTCTGGAACTGTTCGACCAACAGGACGAAGCCTACCGAAACTCGGTCCTCGGACCGGATCAGGTGCGCGTCGCGGTCGAGGCTGCGGCAGGCTTCGGTTGGGAACGCTATATAGGCAGCTCAGGTGCATTCATTGGCATGACAAGTTTTGGCGCCTCGGCACCGGCTGGCGATCTGTACAAACACTTCGGCATCACCGCCGAAGCGGTCGCGGATGCGGTCAAAAGTAGAATGTAGGGCTAAGATGCGTCCGACGCTTGAACCCTACGGTCATTCGGTCTAAATCACGGGCTCATCAAGCGGCCGAGAGATTTTACAACAAGCCGCGACGTCGTTTTCAAGGGGGAATTCAATGGCAGTCAGAGTTGCAATTAACGGGTTCGGCCGTATTGGTCGTTTGGTGTTACGCGCGGCCTATGAGGCAGGCCGTGACGACATCGATTTCGTCGGCATCAACGATCTCGGCTCGGTCGAAGCCAATGCGCATTTGCTTAAGTTCGACAGCGTGCACGGTGTCTTTCCCGGCGATGTGAGTGCCGGCGAAGATTGGATCGATCTCGGCAAAGGTAAAATCAAGGTCACTGCGGAGCGCGACCCGAAGAAATTGCCCTGGGGCGATCTCGACGTAGACGTGGCGATGGAATGCACCGGCATTTTTGTCACCAAGGAAGACGCCGCGATGCACCTCGAAGCGGGTGCCAAGAAAGTTATCGTGTCGGCACCGGCAAGCGGCGTCGATCTCACCGTGGTTTACGGCGTGAACGACGATCAACTTTCCGCTGATCACACGGTGATCTCCAACGCTTCTTGCACCACAAACTGTTTGGCGCCGGTAGCGGCAGTTCTGCACGATGCCATCGGCATCGAACAGGGCTATATGACCACGGTGCATTCCTTCACCGGCGACCAAGTTACCGTCGATACGCTGCATGGCGATCTCCGGCGCGCACGTTCCGCGTCGCAGGCACTTATTCCGACATCGACGGGCGCGGCGAAAGCGGTTGGGCTGGTCCTTCCCGAACTCAATGGTAAGCTCGACGGCACGGCGATCCGGGTACCCACGCCAAACGTTTCGCTCATCGATTTCAAATTCAACGCCAAGCGGGAGACCACACCGGAAGAGGTCAACGAAGCGATCACCAAGGCCGCCAACGGCAAGCTCAAAGGCGTGCTTGCGACGAACGACGGTCCCCTGGTTTCCATCGACTTCAATCACAATCCGGCGAGTTCGGTGTTCGACCTTACCCAGACTCAGGTTATCGAAGGGACGCTGGTCCGGGTCTTGTCCTGGTACGACAATGAATGGGGCTTTTCGAACCGAATGTCCGATACCGCTGTTGCCTTGGGGTCGCTCGGCTGAGCGGCGTCCGCAAAGCCATCACGATTCACAGCTTGGCTCACGCCAGGCTGGCACTTCAGGCCGCTTCGGAAATCGGGCGGCCTGTTTTGTTGCTAAGCGCACCGTACGCTGCCGGCACCGTAGGCCCGGGTTGGTTTCAGGCGGTGATCGCCGAGGCCGCTACCGAATTTAACGATATGGAAATTGAAGCGATGCTCGATTGCGGCGATCGGGCGGGCTACGCCTTGGCCGCGCTCCGACAGGGCATCACCCATATCCGCTTTGAAGGCAAGACCAAGGACAAGGTAACTGACATCGCCAACCAACTAGGTGCCCAAGTCAGCACAGCCCGGCCCGACTCGCTTGATCTTTACGCCTTGGAAATCCAGGGCGAGAGCCTCGACAAAGCTTGCCGGGACTGGCTTTTAGAAGTGGATTGAAGGCGTTAGCGCCTACCTTCCTGGCAAGTTGAAAATCGATACCGGCTCTTGTATGCCTCATCCGGTCTTTGACCAAAAAGATATTCGTCGATGGGGAGCCGACCATGAAAGTCACACAACGCGTCAAAAAGATTCTTGCCAATTACGAAAGCGATTGTCCCGGCACTAAAGCCAACCTAGCCCGCATTTTGATGCATGGACGGCTAGGCGGGACCGGCAAATTGCTTATCCTTCCGGTCGATCAAGGGTTCGAACATGGGCCGGCACGGAGTTTCGAGAAAAATCCGCCGGCCTATGACCCCCACTATCACTACCAACTGGCCGTAGATGCGGGCCTGTCCGCTTATGCTGCTCCGCTCGGCATGATCGAGGCCGGAGCGGACTCGTTCGCCGGCGCGATTCCGACAATCCTCAAACTGAACAGCTCAAACAGTCACGCGACGTCGAAGGATCAGGCGGTTTATGGCAGCGTCAACGATGCGCTCCGGCTCGGCTGTGCCGCGATCGGCTTTACTATCTATCCCGGCTCCGACGATCAATTCGAACTGATGGAAGAATTTCGTGAGCTCTCCGAGGAAGCCAAGGCGGTCGGCCTCGCGGCAGTGCTTTGGTCTTACCCGCGTGGCGGCAATCTCGACCGCGAAGGCGAAACCGCCATCGACGTATGCGCTTACGCAGCCCATCTGGCCGCGGAAATGGGCGCGCATATCATTAAGGTCAAACCGCCGACGGATGTTCTCTATCAACCGGAAGCGAAGAAGGTATACGAAGAGCACAACGTCGATATCTCGACGCTCTCGGCCCGTATCGCCCATGTGGTGCAGTCATCTTTCAACGGCCGTCGGCTCGTTGTGTTCTCCGGTGGCGAAGCCAAGGATCTGGATGGTGTGCTGGACGAAATCCGCTCTGTCCGCGATGGCGGGGGCACAGGATCGA
>DLVK01000455.1:0-3087 GCA_003444235.1 Rhodospirillaceae bacterium | reverse complement strand
CGTACGCAAACACCTGTCCGCGATCAAAGGAGGTCGCCTTGCGGCCGCTGCTGCTCCGGCGCCTATGGTGAGCTTGTTAATTTCCGACGTGCCCGGTGACGATCCGGCCGTTATCGCTTCGGGCCCAACGGTCGCTGATCCGACCACTTGTGAGGATGCGGCGCGGATTTTAGAAAAATATGCCATTGGAGAACCGGTTGCGGCGATCGATTTGTTGAAGAGTGGGCAGACGGAAACTCTAAAACCTGGCGCCGAATGTTTCGACGCTCACTCGGTGAAGATTGTCGCCACACCAAAAATGGCACTGGAGGCTGCCGCGGATTTGGCCAGGACAGGGGGGATCGAGCCGGTAATTTTGGGTGATGCGATAGAAGGTGAGGCGCGCGATGTGGCTAAGAACATGGCGGAGATTGCGACCGAATTACGCCGAACTGGTAAACCGGTCAGAGCGCCCGCCGTCCTGTTGTCGGGCGGCGAGACGACCGTGACGGTCACCGGAAATGGTCGGGGTGGGCGTAATTGCGAATTCCTGTTGGCGTTGGCGTTGGCACTCAATGGCGCTCAAGGCATCTATGCTTTGGCGGCGGATACGGATGGGATCGATGGTATTGAGACAAACGCCGGCGCATTCATTACGCCCGACAGTTTGGTGCGGGCGTCGAATAACGGGATGGATGCCAATGCCTTTCTCGCTGATAACGATTCTTTTAGCTTTTTCGATCAGTTGGAGGATTTGGTTGTTACCGGTCCTACCCACACCAATGTAAATGATTTCCGCGCAATCCTAGTTGTTTAGCGTTAAATAAAAGACTGAAATAAAACAAAAAAAGACCGCCGGTGAGCGTTTCCGCATCGGTCCGACGGTCCAATTCCAGGGAGGAAGGCGGCGTTATATATAAAATTTTATATAAATACAAGCCTTCTCTGCCATTATTCTGCTTCGCTATTCGGCAGCTCTCAACGCGGAAATCGTTGTCAAAGCACTGATAGTTTCCAGACTTGTGTTCACGTCGACGATTACAGGTCCGTCATGGGCGAATGCCTGTTCGACCACGCCCGGTGCATCCTCCGGGGCTTCGATCTTCAAACCCAGCGCGCCGAAAGAGGCACCGTAAGCAGCGAAATCCGGATTGGTGAGATCGTTGATGCCGGTGGTCCGGGACGGGTGATGCATTTCCTGGTGCAGCCGGATAGTCCCGTAATTTCCATTATTGGAAACGAAAACCCGAATCTTGGCATTCTCCTTGATCGCGGTTGCTATTTCGGGGCCGGACATGAGAGCGCCGCCGTCGCCGACGAAACAAACCACTTGGCGGTCCGGATAACGAATGCCGGCGGCGACTGCTGCCGGAATGCCCATGCTCATGGCGCCAGCCTCGGACCCCAACAGCCGCATGGTGTTTTTGTATGGGAATCGCTGGTTGACCCAGGTGCCGAAGCTACCCGCATCTATGGTGACAACACCGTCGTCGGGAATTTGCTCGCCGACCGCTTTGACCACATGGCCGAAATCTATGCCGTCTTCTTGATCGCGGGGAGTGAAGGCAGCGAATTCCATATAGGCGTCGTGGGAGCGTTTGAGCCATGCCTTGCGATCATCATCAGCTGCCGGTGCGTTTCGCTCAGCCAGTGATTTCAAAAATAGCCCTGCATCCGCGACTACGCCGTGTTCTGTCGGGAATAATTTTCCGATTATGTCAGCGTCGGGATACACATGAATTAGGCGTTGCCCTTCGGCAGGTACGCTGAAGCCAAGCGATGCCTTGTCGTGCATTCGGGTGCCGACGGCGAGGATGAGATCCGCGGTTTGTGCCGTTTCGCGTATCGGCCCCGGTGGACGAATGCCGAGTTCGCCCGCGTAGTTCGGGTGGTCGTGAGAGAAGCAATCCTGATGCTCGTAGGACGGCATTACCGGAATTGCAAACCGTTCGGCTGCTTCTTGCAGCGGAGCACGGGCATGTTCCCAAGCACATTCACCGCCGACAATCATCATGGGTCGTTTGGCTTCCGCCAGCGCATCGGCAACGAGTGAAACATCTGCCTCGTTCGGTGCCGCGCGCCATTTGGAGTTGGGACCACGTGGCGCAGCTTCGATATCCGCCATCAGCACGTCGGTTGGGAGTGCCACAACAACGGGACCCGGGGTACCGCTTTGGGCAAGATAAAAGGCGCGAGCGACGATTTCGGGGAGACGTTCGGCCTGGTTCACTTGCTCGACGGATTTGCAAAAGCTGCCGAATACGCCTTTGTAATCGATCTCCTGTCCTGCGCCTTTTTCGATCAAGTGGCGGTCGACCTGACCGAACATGGCGACCAAGGGCATAGCGCCTCGGGCAGCTGAGAAAAGGGCGACCGAGGCATGCGTCGCACCGGGGCCGCGGCTTGCGAAGACCACGCCGGGCCGGCCTGTTAGCTTGCTGTCGGCGAGTGCCATCCAAGCCGCACCGCCTTCGTGTCGGCAGGTCACTCCGTGGATTTTCGGATCGTCGTAAAGCGCATCCATAAATCCGAGATAGCTTTCACCGGGAACGCAGAAAAATCGGTCAACGTCGTGAAGCGCCAGCGTTTCCACCAAAACATGCGATGCGCGCTTAGCCATAAGAAATCCTCCCAAATTGGATGTTTGTTTATGTTTCGGATCGCAGTGTGACTCCAATGGAAGGCAGGCGCAATCGGGTGCCCCGATGCATCACACTTGTGCGGTTAACGAATTGGAAAGTTAGGGCTCAGGAGTCAGAGCCCTTTTCGATCAGATAGGTAAAAGTACCGGTGTCTTCTTCGGCGCTTAGCAACGTATGGCCGCTGGTTTCACAAAAGTGCCGCACATCGATATAGCTCACCGGATCGGTCGCTATCAGCGTCACCTGAGTACCGGAGTCCAGGGTGCGGAGCGCCTTCTGCGCCTTCAATACCGGCATCGGACAGCGCAGGCCCGAGGCGTCGATAAGGACGGGCTCGTCGCTCACCCCACTTCCAGCATGATTTTGCCGATATGGGTCGCGCTTTCCATCAAGGCGTGCGCTTCGGCCGCCTGTTCGAGGGGCATGGTCTGATGAACCATGGTCTTGATCGTACCGTCTTCGATCT
>DLVK01000101.1:0-2854 GCA_003444235.1 Rhodospirillaceae bacterium | reverse complement strand
CTTCACCTGTGGAGTAGTTGCCGACCCTCAAGACAAATTGCCGGCGCGCACGAAACCTTGCCCCACGCCATGTCAAATTCTATGCAACCCGTTTGGCTGCAATTTTTGTTTTCGGCAATTTCAAGAAACCGCAAGAGGTCTAAATGCCTAAGAAGTTTACTAGCCGTTCCGTCAAACAAAGCGACGCCCATGCAGTGCATACTGATGCCAGGCCTTGAGAAATGGGACCAGGCGGATAGCTTCTAGAGGCTTGGGATCACCGATATGTTCGGCGTGATAGGCCAAAGGCAAAGATGCAGCGCCAGTTTATCGAAGCAATCGATGGCTTTCACCTGGTGCTGGCTTTCGGCCTAATTGGGACGGGGAAGATCTATTTCTCAATTGCCACGGCCGTGGAAGCGCTGAAAGCGGGCGATGTGCAGCGAATTACCCTGACCCGCCTGGCAGTGGAATTGGGCGAATCGATTGGGTATCCGCCGGGTGGCCTGTAAGAATAAATGTCGTCGTATCTGAGGTCGCTTTTCGATGCCCTGACCGAGCGACTCGGGGACAAAGAGCTCGGAAAATTGATTGCAGACCGGACGATCAAGATCGCGCCGGTTGGCTGTATGCGGGGCAGAACCTTGAACAGGTCGTTCTTGGTAATTGACGAGGTGCAGAATTGCACCTTGGGGCAGGTAAAGATGTTGCTTACGCGGTTCGGCTGGAATTCGACGATGGTAGTGACGGGTAATCCCGGCCAGACCGACGGGTTGCCTGGAAAGTCTGGTTTATCGGAAATTGCGCATCGCTTCGTGCCGCCCGACGGTGTCGCGATTACCCGGTTCTCCAACGACAAGGTCGTCCAGCATCCCCTAGTTTCCACCATCTTGGGTGTTGTCTAACGCGGAGCGCCAACCGCCGCCGTCGGCACGCAGATAAAGGTAGGATTTGTCAAAATGATTTGCTTCGCCGCAATGGGGGTAGTCCAAAACGTCTTGGTCCGCATTCCCCGAGCGAACCCTTCGAGCTGGCTCCATTCCATGTTGAGTCCGTCTTGTGACATTGCTACCTCGGCGTTGTTTCGTTTTCCGGTCCTTGTACCTCGTCTTCTTTGCGTGTTTCTTCTTGTTGCGTAATTTGTGGTCGACGCGAAGCCCTTGGCCGTTAACTAACCGAATGGCACATATACGTGCTAATCTCGCCCCTGCATGGAACACAGCATTGAACTGACCGGATTGGCCTTGGTCGCGGCCGCCGCAACTCTATGCGGAATGGCTATGGCCCGGCTCAATCAACCCGCCATCGTCGGCTACATACTCGCCGGTGTAATCCTTGGTCCTTCGGGGCTAGGCCTCGTTGGCGATCGAGGTCAGATCGCCGCCTTGGCCGAACTCGGCGTACTGATGCTTCTTTATATCATCGGTATGGAACTATCGGTCCGGAGTTTCCGGCGAATGTGGCGGATCGCGGTATTCAGTACTGGGCTGCAGATTCTCGTCAGTCTCGTTGCGATGTTGTTTCTCGGCTACGCCCTGGGATGGCCGATGATACATGTCTTGTTATTCGCATTCGTCTTGGCGCTGTCCAGTACAGCGGTGGCAGTGAAGATGATGGAGGATGTAGGCGCCCTGCGTCAGCGAACCGGGCGATTTGCCGTCGGTGTGCTGATTGCGCAGGATCTCGCGGTGGCGCCGATGATGATCGTGCTTGCCGGGTTTGCAGGTGACGCATTTAACGCGTTCGTGCTCGTCGAAATTGTCATCGCGGTAATCTTTTTGATCGTCCTAATCCGTTATCTAGCGCGCGACCGCAAAATCAATCTGCCTTTCGCCAAGCTTGCGCTTGGCAAGTTCGACTTGCGGCCGGTGGCTGCCTTAGCTTGGTGCTTTGCGGCGGCGGCGGTGGCGGGCATGATTGGCATTTCAGCAGTTTTCGGCGCCTTTCTGGCCGGCTTAGTAGTCGGCAGCAGTCATCAGCGGCATGAGCTTTTCGATGCTGCAAAACCGATCGAAAGCATCCTGTTGATGACGTTTTTTTTGTCGATTGGCCTGCTGGTTGACCTTCAATATCTGTGGGAGAATATCGGGCTCGTTCTTCTGCTGTGGGCGTTCGTGACGATCTTCAAGACCGCGCTCAACGCGGCAATCTTCCGCGCTATGGGTGAGACATGGCAGCATGCATTTCTCTCCGGGCTTTTTCTCGCACAGATCGGCGAGTTCGGATTCATTCTCGGCGGTGTCGCTCTCGATAGCGCGATCATCGATACGGACTTGCATCGGCTGATCGTCGCAGTTACCGTCCTGTCCCTGGTTACCAGCCCGCTCTGGATGAACAGTGCGCGACGGGTACAGCACCGCGCGGCTGCCAGAATGGACACTCTCGGCGGGTTGTTGCGTCTCGTTTATTTCCGAGAGTGGCGGTTTACCCGGCGAAACAGCAAGGTGCTCTATGATCCGGTCTACTGGATATTGACCCGTGCCGAAATCTTAGGCACTCGTGCGCGGCGTAATCTTCGCGAGCGGTTTCAGAAGCGCATAACAAAGACCCCGCGGATCAGCCAAGACCCATCCGAAGATGCCTGATTTCTCGCTTGAACGTTCCGTTACGGGGCCGGTGGCGGGTGTCGACGAAGCCGGCCGCGGGCCTTGGGCCGGTCCTGTGGTGGCGGCGGCAGCAATCTTGCCGTATGACCTGTCAACGGGTCTGTCCTGCCGGTTGGACGATTCGAAGAAGTTGAAGAGCAAGTTGCGGGAGGCGCTTCTGGTGGAAATTGAGCCGATCGCCCAGCTTGGCGTCGGCATCGCGACGCCGGAGGAAATTGATGCGCTGAACATCCACCATGCGACCATGCTTGCAATGCGGCGCGCTGTGG
>DLVK01000477.1:0-9986 GCA_003444235.1 Rhodospirillaceae bacterium | reverse complement strand
TTCGAATATACCTGGCGCAGCGACAAAGCCATCTGCGGCCATTCGCGCCGCGACCAAGCCATCCTGAGCGGTCTTTGCGCTTTGATACGCCTTCGACATGCTCCCTGCGGCACCGGCGAGGCCACCGGACTGGGTAGCTGCCAATGCCAGTGCATGAGCCGCTTTTTCCGCATCAAGGCCGAGCAGTGCCGCCGACGCCGCCGCCGAGCCAAGCCGCCCCATCACGCCGGTCGCGTGAAACCCGCGCGCCAGCATCGCGTGCCCCAGCCGCCGCCCCCCTAGCTTGGCGCCAACTTCAAATCCGGTGATGAAGGCTACCAGAAGATCCTGTTCGTTCACGTCCAACTCTGAAGACAATGCCAAAAGAGCGGGCCAGATCGGCGCACTGAAATGAGCGTCGGTCGGGATATGCGTGTCGTCGAAATCATCGACATGGGCCATGGTCGCGTTAACGATCGCAGCCAAGGCCGGCGTGGTGCGTGGACCGAGAAAAATCGCTGCGTCGCCTTCGGCTTGCCAACGGGCGATTTCCGCCAGGGCCAATTCGACAACCCGCGCTCGCCTCCCCCCAATCGCCACGCCGACCACGTCCGTAAGGCATTTGAGGGCTGCTTCGGTGACTTCAGGCGGATAACGCCGGTCCGGCGCAGCGGCGATATAATCTGCCGCTGCTGTGGCTACCGGCCCCAACACGGTCTACTCGGTCGTTTCCTGATAGGCGTCGAGCGGCAGGCAACTGCAAACCAGGTTTCGGTCGCCATAAACCTGATCGATGCGATTGACCGCAGGCCAATATTTGTCCGCCGCCACCCATGAGGTCGGGAAAACGGCGCGATCTATCGGATAGGTGCGATCCCAATCGACGATATCGGCCATCGAATGGGGCGCGTTAATCAGGGGATTGTCTTCCGCGGACAACGTACCGTCCTCGACTTCGGCGATCTCACCTCGAATCGCGATCATGGCCTCGCAGAACCGGTCGAGCTCTGCCTTCGACTCACTTTCCGTCGGCTCGATCATCAGTGTGCCCGGAACCGGGAACGACATTGTCGGCGCATGGAATCCGTAATCCATAAGCCGTTTGGCAATGTCGTCGACGGCGATACCCGCGCTTTCTTTCAAATGGCGGACATCGATGATGCATTCATGGGCGACGAATCCGTCCGGTCCCGTGTAGAGCACCGGGTAGTGCGGCGCGAGACGCTTGGCGACGTAGTTGGCGTTGAGAATCGCCACTTCCGTCGCCTTTTTGAGCCCGTCATGGCCCATCAATGCGATATAGGTCCATGAGATCGGCAGGATGCCCGCACTGCCCCAGGGAGCCGCTGTCACCGCTTGTGACTCCGCTTCGAGCGGATCGCCAGGCAGGTACGGCGCCAAATGTTTCGCGACACCGATAGGCCCAACACCCGGCCCGCCGCCGCCATGGGGAATGCAGAAGGTCTTGTGCAAATTGACATGGGCCACGTCGGGTCCGAACTTGCCGGGCCGCGCAACGCCGACCAGCGCATTCAGGTTGGCCCCATCCATGTACACCTGCCCGCCGTGATCATGGATGATCTTGCAAATTTCGGTAATACCCGCCTCGAACACGCCGTGTGTCGACGGATAGGTCACCATTAGAGCCGCCAGATCGTCCTTATGCGCCTCGGCTTTCTCCGCCAGGTCCGACAAATCTACATTGCCCGCCTCGTCGCAGGCCACGACCACTACTTTCATTCCCGCCAACACCGCACTTGCCGGGTTGGTTCCGTGGGCTGAACTCGGAATGAGGCAAATATCGCGCTCCGCGTGGCCCTCTGCCTTGTGAAACGCGCGTATCGCCAACAATCCGGCATACTCCCCCTGACTTCCCGCGTTAGGCTGCAGGGAAAAGGCATGAAATCCGGTAATCCGACAAAGCCTGTCGGCAAGGTCGTCGGTCAGCGCCCGGTAGCCTTCGGTTTGATCCGCCGGCGCATAGGGATGAATGGCGCCAAATTCCGGCCATGTCACCGGAATCATTTCCGCGGTCGCGTTTAGTTTCATGGTGCATGACCCGAGCGGGATCATCGACCGGTCGAGCGCAATATCCTTGGCTTGCAGACGGCGCAAATACCGCAGCATCTCGGTTTCCGAGTGATATTGGTGGAATATCGGATGGCGTAGAGGCGCGGCACTTCGGCGGAATCCGTCCGGGATCGCCCGTGCCGTATTTTCTTCGATTTGGTCGAAATCGAGCCCGGACTCCGCTTTGCCGGAGAAAACGCGCCAGAGAGATTCGATATCGGCTCGGGTCGTTTTCTCGTCGGTCGAAATGCCAATGCGGTCTGCATCGATCCGGCGAAGATTGATACCCGCTTCCGCGGCCTTTGCGATAACGGCATCGGTATTATCGGCCTTCACCGAAAGTGTGTCGAAATAACCGTCGTGGGACAGAGCGAAACCCAACTCGCCCAAACCCCCCGCCAAAGTGGCAGCCAGGCGGTGTACACGTTCGGCGATTTGGATCAAGCGCTGAGGGCCGTGATAGACCGCATACAAGCCTGCGATTACCGCCAACAACACTTGCGCGGTGCAAATGTTGCTGGTCGCCTTTTCGCGCCGAATATGCTGTTCGCGAGTTTGCAGCGAGAGCCTAAGGGCCGGATTACCTCTGACATCAACCGACACGCCGACCAGGCGTCCCGGCAACGACCGCTTCAGTTTATCCGTTGTCGCCAAGAAGGCTGCGTGCGGGCCGCCGCCCCCCATGGGCACGCCAAATCGCTGCGCACTGCCAAATACCAAATCCGCTCCCCACTCGCCAGGCGGTTGCAACAACAAGAGGCTTAGCAAATCGGTCGCGACGGAAACCAGCGCGCCCTTATCGTGAGCCTTGGCCACCAGATCGCCATAGTCCGTAAGCGCCCCGTCGGTGGCTGGATATTGCAGCAACAAGCCAAAAGCTTCCGATGCCTCTAATTTCGACGCGGGATCGCCAATAACGAGCTCTATACCCAACGGTTCTGCGCGGGTCTGGAGAACCTGAATGGTTTGCGGGTGGCAATTCGCCGCGACGATGAAACGGTCTGACTTGTTCTTGGAAAGGCGGTGACACATTGTCATCGCTTCCGCTGCCGCAGATGCCTCATCGAGAAGCGAGGCATTGGCGATCGCCATTCCGGTAAGATCGGCAACCATGGTCTGGAAATTTAAAAGCGCTTCCAGCCGACCTTGGCTAATTTCGGGCTGATACGGGGTATAGGCGGTGTACCAGCCTGGATTTTCCAGCACGTTCCGCAGGATGACCGGCGGCGTTACCGTGTCGTAGTAGCCACATCCGATCATCGAACGCATGACACGGTTCGCCGATGCCATGTCCCGCAGACCGTCGAGTACTTCGTCCTCACGGCGAGATGCGGGAAGATCCAGCGCACTGGTATCCCTGATCGAATCGGGAACGATTTTCTGTATCAATTCGTCCAACGACCCGACATCGAGCGATTCCAGCATGGCTTCGATTTCGTCACCATTCGGACCGATGTGCCGGTGCACGAAATCGTCGTGCTGCTCCAAGGCATGCAATGATTGGCGAGTATCCGTCATTTCATCTCCCCTCGGCATGCTCAACCCTCCTCAGATGCAAAGGCGTCATAAGCCGCCGCATCCATCAATTCATCGAGTTCGCTCGTATCGGCAAGCTTGATCTTGAAAAACCAGGCGCCCCCTTGCGGGTCGCTATTGACGGTTTCCGGCGCCGCATCAAGGGCCTCGTTGACTTCGCTCACTTCTCCGGAAACCGGGGTATAGACTTCGGCCGCCGCCTTTACGGATTCGACCACTGCGACTTCGTCGCCTTTCGCGACCGCTTTGCCTACGTCAGGCAGTTCCACGAACACCACGTCGCCCAGTTGTTCCTGGGCAAATTGGGTTATTCCGACCGTGGCGATGTCGCCTTCGACCGTGATCCATTCGTGATCTTCACTAAATTTCATATCGCTCATTGCTTACGGTCCTTCCCCAACCTTAATTCTTGATCCTGAAATAGCGCGCCGGCACCATCGGCATCTCCACCACTGTGACTTTCACTTGTTTACCTCGGAGATTCGCTGACAATTCCGTACCCGTTGCCGCATGCTCTGCGGTCACATAACCCATTGCCACCGGCGCACCCAACGTGGGTCCAAATCCACCGCTGGTGATCTCACCGACCGGATTTCCGTCGGCATCAATCACTTCCGTGTGTTCACGAAGCGGCGCTCGCCCTTCGGGCTGCAATCCAACCCGCTTGCGGCCGGGGCCATCCGCCAAGTGCCCAAGAATGATATCCGCACCGGCAAAGCCGCCTTCTTCACGCCGACGTTTTCCTATCGACCATTGCAGGCCCGCTTCAACCGGTGTCGTCGTCTCGTCGATATCGTGGCCGTAAAGGCAAAGTCCCGCTTCAAGGCGGAGCGAATCCCGGGCACCAAGACCGATCGGTTCGACGTCATCATCCCCCAATAGAGTTTCGGCCAATGTCACTGCATTTTCGCTACCGACCGAAATCTCGAAGCCGTCCTCGCCGGTATATCCCGACCGACTGAGTGTAACCTCAGCACCCGAGAGTTCCGTTTTGCGAAATGACATAAAAGGAAACTGGTCGAAATCCATATCGCAATGGCGCGCCAATACCTGTGCCGCCGCGGGGCCCTGCAACGCCAATAGTGCGCGGCCATCGAGATAGTCGAGGCGACAACCGTCGGGCAGATTCTTTTCCAAGTGCGCGATATCCGCTGCCTTGCAGGCCGCGTTCACCACCAGTCCTAGGTGATCACCGCAGTTGGCAATCATCAAATCATCCAGTATGCCGCCTTTTTCATTAGTGAATTGGCTGTACCGAATTCGGCTTTCCGCCAGACCCGCGACATCCGCCGGCACCAGCTTCTCCAGTGCGGCGACCCGGTCCGCCCCACGCAATTCCAGTTGACCCATATGCGAAACGTCAAACAGGCCCGCCGCCGCACGAGTATGCAAATGCTCCTTAACGATACCGAGTTTGTACTGCACCGGCATGTCATATCCGGCAAACGGCACCATGCGCCCACCGGCTGCCACATGCAGCTCGTGCAAGGGTGTTTTTGCGAGTGAACTTCCGTCCGGCACCTGGTTCTTCTCCGCTCAAAGCCAATAGCGTGCGCCCCCTCTTTAAAAAGGGACGCCGCCCAGCTCTGTCGCGGAAACCTGAGAGTATCGCCGGCGCCAACCGGTTTACCCCTTCGGTGAGGCCGACGTTGTTCGCCGCACCTGCTTTCCAGAGGTCCCTCGCCTAACGGTCCTTTTGCCTGAGAGATTCCAGGGCCGGTTGCTCCTTCGGCGCCGATACGGTCCCACACCGCACCGGTCTCTCCCGCTAGGGTCATAAGGTCATATTTCTACGAACTGTAGCGGCCTCTATTGGCCAACGCAACGGTCTAGCAACGACCTCCGGACAAAGCGGAGTTTTTCCGCGTTAGCGCCGACCCTTGCTGCCGAGTCGGCGGCGGTTATACGCCAATTCTTCCTTGGTCAGCTCCAAACCGATAAAGATTCGCCAATCTGGCGGGGCATGATCCGCCCGCTGCGGAATAATGACATCGAAAAAATCCGTGAAGTCGATTCGCGAATCGCGTCCTTCGAATTTTGTGATGATGGGAAACCTATGGCGCGTAAGTAGTTTCTTGTCGCGATCCATAATCCAAACCCAAAAGGCAAATTCGGCCCGACTCTTTTGCATTGCCGCACCCCGCAGAGCGGTCATGTCAATTGCTACGGTCAGCGTAATTTCTTTTTTGCCGATATCGCATTCACCCTCGAAGGTATTAAGTTTGACATGAAACAAAGCCTGGCTGAGATCGTATCCTGCGCCGGGTTTAAATCGCACCAGTTCCTGTAGAGTTTCCAATATGGACGGGACCGGACAAATTTCCGCTTCGCCAGCACCTCCCTCGAGAACGCCGCAACCGGCGGCCAGCAACATAAGCGATGCCGCAATATCTCTCCGCAATCGTGAAGACAGTGTTTTCATTGAATAAGACGCCGGCAACTAATCCGACTTTCCCGAAAAAGCAAAAACCGGTTGATTTGTATTGCGACCGTTACCGCACGAACTAGCGGCAATACATCTCCTGCTCTCTTTGGGCACCAATGGAGCGACAGTCGCTTCCCACATGTTTATTCCTTTCGCCCGGTCAGGGCGCTATATGAAAGCATAGTACACCGTACATCGGGACGGCGAAGCGAGGCGATTCTAGTGAACCGACCCGTCGACCACAAGCGCGAGGACCAGCCGAGGGAGTGACATGGCAGTTTATACCGAAGTGCCCGATGACGCGCTGGAGGACTTTATCGCCGACTACGATATCGGCGGAATCTTGTCCTGCAAGGGTATTGCCGAGGGGGTCGAGAACAGCAATTACCTGCTACGTACCGATCAAGGGCAATACATCCTGACGCTTTACGAAAAGCGGGTAGACCCCAAGGATTTGCCTTATTTCCTAAATTTGATGGAGCACTTGGCAGCGAACGAAATTCTGTGCCCAACTGTTCTGCACGGCCGCGACGGAGTTGCGTTGCGAGAACTTTGCAGCCGGCCGGCCGCGGTGATTTCCTTTTTGGACGGTATGTCGCCCCGTAAAATCGAGCCGGACCATTGCGCTGAACTCGGCAACGCTCTTGCCAAGCTACACCTTGCCGGTGCGGACTTTGCGATGTCGCGCAAAAATAGCCTATCGGTGGACGCTTGGCGGCCACTGCTCAGTTCCTGCGGTCCAGATGTCGACGATGTGCAGCCGGGTCTCAGTCACATGTTGGAAACGGAGCTCGACTTTCTCGAAGCGAACTGGCCCGCCGACCTCGCGACCGGCATCTGTCATGCGGACCTATTTCCCGACAATGTATTTTTTCTGCACGGAAAACTGTCCGGCCTGATCGACTTTTACTTCGCCTGTAATGATTTTCTGGCTTACGACTTGGCGGTATCCCTAAACGCTTGGTGCTTTGAACGTGACGGCAGCTTCAACGCCACCAAAGCGCGCTTGCTACTCGGCAACTACCGCAAGGTACGCTCGATGCCAACGGACGAGCTCGCTGCATTGCCAATCCTGGCACGCGGCAGCGCGGTGCGGTTTTTGCTGACACGGCTTTACGATTGGCTCAACCATCCCGAGGGCGCGTTGGTGCAACCGAAAGATCCGACGGAATATGTCCGTATACTTTCCTTCCACCAACAGGTGGACGGGCCTGGCGAATACGGCATCGATTGACCCAGAATGACCGGCACAGACAACAGCGTTGAGATTTTTACCGACGGGGCATGCTCGGGGAATCCTGGCCCGGGAGGTTGGGGTGCAATTTTGCGCTATCAGGGAACGGAGAAAGAGCTCTCCGGCGGCGAAACCGAAACGACCAACAATCGTATGGAGCTGATGGCCGCGATTGCGGCGCTCGAATCCCTAACCCGGCCAGTCGCCGTTCGCCTCTATACGGATAGCGTTTATGTCCGCGACGGCATCACCAAATGGATTCACGGTTGGAAACGGAACGGTTGGAAGACCGCCGCCAAAAAGCCGGTCAAAAATGTCGATCTCTGGCAACGGCTCGACGAGGCGACACAAAATCACGCCATAGAATGGCACTGGGTGAAAGGACATGCAGGCCATCCCGAAAACGAGCGCGTCGACCAACTAGCCCGCGACGCCGCGATCAAGGCGATAGATTGACCAGCTATTCGATCGGTTATTCGAAGCGCCGACTACAAGGATTCGAGTATCTGTTCCGCGCTTGAAACCTCGAACCCGCCGCCATCTTCCAGGTTGAGCGCCGAAACCTTGCCATTTTCGGCAACCAACGAGAAACGGCATCCGCGCACACCCAAGCCTTTATCGACCAGATCGAGCTCAATGCCCATTGCCTTCGCCAATGCGCCGCTGCCGTCCGCAAGCAAACGGACCTTGCCTTCGGAACCTTGATCTTTCGCCCAGGCACCCATGACAAAAACGTCGTTCACCGAGACGCAGACGATCTCATCGACACCTTTGGCCTTGAGCGCATCCGCATTTTGAAGGAAGCCCGGTAAATGCTTCGCGGAACAGGTCGGCGTGAAGGCGCCAGGAACGCCGAACATTACGACTTTTTTCCCGCCAAACAGATCATCGGTCGCAACCGGTGACGGGCCGTCTTCGCCCATTTCGAACAAGGTCACGGACGGCATTGAATCGCCAACGCTAATAGCCATTAAATTTCTCCCCGCTTGGTTTAGGTTTCGGATGAATTTTCAGCTGACTACATAAATCAAGTCTACTGAAACGCCAAGATAACGGAGCTATTTACCGGCGACGGTTCGATCGGCAGCTTGGTCAACCGCTTGCAACACCCAATTCGTGGTCAATATTTCCGGTAAGGGCACGCCGTCAGGTCTTTTCGGTCCATAGACGACGTTGAAAGGTATTCCGTATCTGCCGAATCCAGCGAGATAGTCGGCGATTTTTTGGCTCGGACGTGTCCAATCCGCTCGCATGGCAACGATCTCGCCGGACTTCAATTTGGCGCCCACCGTGCCCACCTCCAATACCAACTTCTTATTAACCTGACAGGTGACGCACCAATCGGCGGTAACGTCGACCAAAACGGTTTTGCCCTCTGACACCAGATTTCGAATCTCCGCACGATCGAATTTTTGCCAAACACCGGCAAATTCTTTTGCCCTGCTATCGCCCGGCGACGATGCCCAAGTGGCCGGGAACAGAACTGCAGCCAAGCTCAACCCGACAACAACCTTTGTCGCATGGCGGCCAAGCGCAGATGTGGGAACTCGACGCAACCAAAGTACCGCACCGATGAGCAGAAGGAAGGCGGAAAGCAAGAGCGCCCCATCGACACCGATAACATTAGCAACCACGTAAAGCAGCCAAGCAACGGTGGCGACCAAGGCGACGCCCAGTATTTGCCGAAGCACGTTCATCCAGGGGCCAGGTCGCGGCAAGCGGCCCGCAAGTGCGGGGAACACCGCGACAAGCAAATAGGGAAGCGCCAAACCGATACCGAGAAAGACGAAAACCAGGACGATCTCCAGCCAGCCTCGGCTCAGCGCGAAGCCGACCGCGGTGCCTAAAAAGGGTGCCGAACAAGGCGTTGCCACCAAGGTCGCCAACGCGCCGGAAAGGAAATGACCGCCGAGGTTCTCTTTGTCCGCTCGACCGGCAAACATATTGCCCACCCATGCGGGCGTCACCACTTCGAACAAGCCGAATAAGTTATAGGCGAACAATCCGAGCACGACGGAAAGAAAGGCGAGGAATACCGGCTGCTGGAACTGAATGCCCCACCCAACCGCCATACCGCCTGCCTTAAGCGCGATCAAAAATGCCGCCAGCACCAGAAAAGAAAATACGATACCTGCCGCCGACGCGAGGAACCCGGCCCGAATGGTCGCCTTGTCCTTGCCGCTTTTCCCGATCACGCCCAAGAGTTTGATCGACAACACCGGCAACACACACGGCATGATGTTGAGAATTAATCCGCCGAGCAACGCCAAAAAAAGCATGGTGAGGAGACTGGGTGCTGCTCCGCCTGAATCACCGCCTAAAACCGAACCCACTAAGCCCGCGCCTGGTTTGACTGGCAGCTCGGCTTCAACAGATCGTTCGCCATCCACCAAGGTTGCGATAAGGCCATGCTTTTCGAATGCCTCCGGCTTTGCACCGCCAGCTTTAATACGAAGTTCGGCCCGCTTGCGATCATCATCGAAGCTAACCTTAGGTCTGTCGAAATAACTGCCCTCCGGACCTTCGAGGAAAACGTCCGGCGCTACAAACGCATCTCGCCCTCGCGCCGCCATGACAATTTCTATGCCCTTCTTTAAGCGGCGATATTGCGCACCATCGAGCGTTAATCCATGGCGGCCATCGCGGCCCGGCACTTGAGCGCGATATCGCGCTAACATGTTCGATATGCTTGAAGCTTTGGCTGGGCCGTCCGGCACAGCGAGCGACAACTTGCTGCGGTAA
>DLVK01000341.1:0-3860 GCA_003444235.1 Rhodospirillaceae bacterium | reverse complement strand
ATCCATTGCCTGATTGACGCTATCAGCGACGACAAAAGCGACGTAATCGCCGACCCGACGTACCCGGTCCTGGCAAAGTGCGGGATAGGGCGGAACATACATGGGCGAGCCGTCGCGTTTCTTGCGGCTGCCGCCATTGGGCAAATCGCCAAAGCCGCATTGAGCCCAATCTTCGCCGATATAAACCGCATGGACGCCGGGCACCTGCTTCGCAGCCCGCGTATCGATCGATCGGATGACCGCGTGTGCATGAGGCGAGCGCAGGACATAACCATGCAGCATGTTGGGAAAGGTCATATCGGCGATGTAGCGCCCTCGCCCACGCAGCAATCTTGGGTCCTCGTAGCGCGGCACCGATTGTCCAATACCGAATTCACCGGCCATGATCTGTTTCTCCCCCTCAAGGCCAATTACTCTCGGATATTATATGGGGCGCTAGGCGAATTCGACTAGCAATTCAGCGCCAATCGAATCCGCGCTCCTTCAATTGCGCCCGCAGGTTCTGGCGGCGCGGTTCGGCGAACTTGTCATTGATATCGCCGGACCAGCTATCTGGCGTAGTTTCCTTGCCGATGGAATTGTAGTGGCTTTCCAGTTCGCCATCGTAGCTCGCAAGTTTTTCGTCCAGCGAACGGCCGTCGTGCTGATTGCCGTATTGATCGAAGTGAACGACCGTATCGAAGTCCATGCGCGGCTTTTGTTTGGGAGAGTCATCAGGCCAGCCGAGCACCATCCCGAACACCGCATAGACTTTATCGGGCAGATTCAGAATTTCACCAATCCTGGTCGCATCGTTGCGGACAGCTCCGATCATCACTCCGCGCAGCCCAAGCGATTCCGCGGTCAAATAAGCGCTCATCCCCACCAATGCCGCGTCGATACTGGCAACAAGTCCGATTTCGAGGGGGTTGTCATCCATCGACCCGCCGCGGGTCTTGATTGCGTGCTCCATTCGGGTGAGATCGGCGCAAAAACACAGAAACACCGGGGCATTCAAAACATGGTTTTGGTTTCCGACCACCGGATACAGCTCTTCCAATACTTTCCGGTCACGAACCACCAATACGCTGTAAGCATGGATATTGGAGGATGTGGGCGCCCGCAGCGCGGCTCGCAGCAACGCGCTCACATGATCGTCCGAAACCGGTTCGTCGGTGAACTTCCGGATACTTCGCCGATTATGCAAAAGCTCTATGGTTTCGCTGGTGATTGCAGCGCTGGCTTCGTCCTTTGGCATGCTCCGCCTCCTTTCGTTTTAGTCGACCGGCTTGTGGTAGACGGTCTGAGATGGGAAGGCGAATTCAAGGCCCGCATCCGCAAAACGTTTATAGATCGCCAAATTTATCGAGGTCTGGGTGTCGAGAATATGGGCGCCCTTCTTGATGTAATAGGCGAACATGATGTTCAGCGAAAAATCACCGAACGCATTGAAGCTAAGGAGAATCTTTTTCTCAATCTGCTCGCTGTGATCGGTGGCGATTTCTCTGAGCAAATCCATCGCCTGTTCCATTTGTTCCGGCGACATATCGTAGGTGAGCCCCAAATTAAGGGTGATCTTTCGGCTCGGCTCGGACGAAATATTTTCAATAACCGAATCCGCGAATTTGGCATTCGGGATTACTACCGTGCGGCCCTCCAGTGTTTGCAGCCGGGTCGAGCGTACGCCGATTTCCTTCACCGTACCGTCCGTACCGTCAACGACGATGCGGTCGTTGATTGTAAACGGTTTGTCCGTGAAGACAGTAAAGCCGCCAAACAGGTTGGACACGGTGTCCTTGGCCGCCATGGCAAAGGCCAAACCACCTATACCGAGGCCCGCTAGCAACGCAGCAACGTCGTATCCCGCGTTATCGAGACCGACAATTATGGCGACGATCCAAATCGTCGCTTTGATCCCCTTGCGAAGTATCGGCAAAAGCTGATCGTCCAGGTCCGTATCGGAGGCTGCGACCTTGGGGGCGATATATTCCTTCACCATGGAATCGAAGAATCGCGCCAATACCCAAGCGAAGGCGATGGTTACGAGAAAATCATATCCATTGGAAATCCAACCCCGCAAAAGGTCCGGCAATGTCAGGCTAACCAACGCCCACCAGATACCAATCAGAGATAGGATGAACAGCAGTGGCCGCTCGACCGCATCGACGACGATATCGTCGAATTTCGTTGCCGTCTTTTCCGCGACCGCACGCAAAATGTTCTTGAATACCCAGAATACGATCCGACCGATCGCCAATGTAAAAACGATGATCGCAAGCGCGGTGATCCACTGCAGAACCGTGTTGCCGTAGTAAGTCTGCTCGAAAATTTCCATTCGAAAATCCCCCGGAATTCGAAAATTAGGTCGCCAATCTTCCGCCGCGAGCCGGACACGGTCTATAACAAGCCGAGATGGCCAAGTAAATTACTACGCTCTTCACAAACTGGCATCCGGGAGAAATTCATGGCGACCATGCCGATCGAGCCCGACGGCCACATTCACTACCGTATCGACGATTTCATACGACCTTGGGACTCCGCGGATACAGTTTGTTGCGTACACGGCTTTTGTGAATCCTCGCTGGCCTGGAATCCTTGGGTTCCTATCCTCGGTCAACAACTGCGTGTTGTCCGCCACGACCAGCGCGGTTTCGGCCGCTCGACCGCGATGCCGAAAGACTTTCCGTGGTCTGTCGATGTGTTGGCCGATGATCTGATTAACCTGATCGAAACGGTCATAAAGACACCTGTCCACGTGGTCGGCGCAAAAATCGGCGGGCCGGTTACCGTGCGGGCCGCCGCCAAACGACCGGACCTTGTGAAAACGCTCACCCTTTGCTCCACCCCACTAAAAGGCCCCGACGGAGCGCCGGTTGCGAAACTGATGGCGAATCAAGGAATGCGCGCATACGCGGAAACCACCATGGGCCCGCGCCTCGCGGGCATGCCGCAGGAAGCAGTGGATTTTTGGATCGAGCTTATGGCTTCGACAGCGCCGTCCACTGCGATGGGATTCATGAAGAATGTGTCCAAGATCGACGTGACCGGCGATCTACCCAATCTCAAGTGCCCGACACTGGTCATTACCGTCGACAGCCCGAAGCGCCCTATCGAAGACACGCGCCGCTGGCAGGCGACGATACCGTCATCGGAATTAGTGGTGCTGGACTCTGACTCTTATCACCTCGCGGTAACCGAGGCGGATGAATGCGCTTCTTTGACTGCCCGCTTTATCGAGAAGTATTCGACCTAGATTCGCCTAACGGAATTTCGCTACACCAAGCGGTACGTTGAACCGTTCACACCAAATATAGACCTCATTGTATTTGTTGAGATCCAGTGCGCTCGGCACCGCATAAGTTTGGTGTCCATCTTTAGATTGTAAATGCCCAAGCTTGGACGCCGGATCGTATTCGCCGTCTTTGCCAAATCCCACCTTGGGGTCAGGCGCGCTGTCGAGACTGAAATCTTCCTTCAGAACAACGCTTCGGCCGTCACCGCCCTTGACCACGTCCACGCCACCGGAAGTTTCATGTCCACTCTTGCCATCGAATGTCCCGCTACCGATCACCGTCCCCTGCGCCGCAACCATGGCAACGGAAAGCGAAAGAGCGCCGATGATCAACGCCGCACACACCAAAACTCTCTTAATGACGACCATAATTCGAAATCCTCTTAAATTCGCGTTTGGACGGTTCTATTTCCGCATCCCAATCAACCCGATCCCGGCCGGAAAGGAAAATCACGCATGGTAAATAAGTGGTGACCCGAATTGTGATCTAGATTCCACGCCCCTCGACCGCGCGCTCAAGATCGGGGACGACGCTGTTGCGCTCGACCATATAGGGATGGATTTTCAGCGCACGCCGGTATACCTGCAG
>DLVK01000538.1:0-11497 GCA_003444235.1 Rhodospirillaceae bacterium | reverse complement strand
CTGTGGCTGCGGCGAATCTTTTCACGTCTAAGCGCACCTGGAAGTGGCCTCGACAAACGCCTACCGCATCGCGTCGCTACCCGGTGACGGGATCGGCCCGGAAGTAACCGAGGCCGCGTTCGAAGTCCTCAAAGCCGCCTCCGAAATGCTGGACGGCTTAGCGTTTAAAGTGGAAACACTAGCCGCTGGCGCAACGCTCTATCGCGAAACCGGCGATGGATACCCGGACAAATCCCGCAAAAAGGCAGAAAAGGCCGATGCGATCTTTCTCGGCGCCATGGGGCTGCCGGAGGTGCGCTACGAAGATGGCACCGAAATTTCGCCTCAGCTCGATTTACGACAGGACCTGAACCTATTCGCCGGCGTGCGCCCGATCCGTACCTATCCGGGTTTACCGGTGCCCCTGGCCGCCCCCGAAGCACACGAACTCGACTTCGTGATCATCCGCGAATCCACCGAAGGACTGTTCGCCGAGCGTACTCAAGGCACCGTGGAGAATGACCACACCGCCCGCGACGCCTTGGTCATCACACGGCCTGTCTGTGAAAAGCTCTTCGATTTTACCTTCCGCTTTGCCGAGCGGCGGATCGAACAAGGCAAGCCCGGTCCCGTGGCCTGTATCGACAAGGCCAACGTGCTTTCATCGATGGCGTTTTTCCGCAAAATCTTCGACGAACGCGCACGAGACTTTCCAACCGTAAAAACAGAGCACCGCTATGTGGATGCGACCGCGCTCGAACTTGTGCGCCAACCTTGGATATTCAACGTCATGGTCGCGGAGAACATGTTCGGCGACATCCTGTCAGACCTCGCGGGCGGACTTATGGGTTCGATGGGCTTGGCACCGTCAGCGGATATCGGTGAGAAACATGCGGTCTTCCAGCCGGCCCATGGCTCGGCACCGGACATCGCCGGCAGCGGCAAAGCGAACCCGATTGCCGCCATTCTCTCCGGCGCGATGATGCTGGAATGGCTCGGCCAAACCCACAACGATGAAAGCTGTCTCGAAGGCGCTGACATGATCGATCAGGCGGTCGCCCGGACAATCAATTCCAAACAGATCACGCCAGTAGAATTCGGCGGCAATGACGGCACGGCAGCGATTACGGAAAATGTGATTGGGAATTTATAAGCGCTGGTTAAACCGGCTTGTCACCCTTGACCACGGTTCGATGCATCAAGCGCACATATTGGTCCATGGCGTAACTTTCCGTCGCCTTGTGAAGCAGACAACGATTATCCCACATCACCAGATCGCCGGTCTGCCAAACATGGCGATAGACGAAACGGTCCTGGGTCGCAAAGCTCTGCAATTCGTCAAGCAATGCCTCTCCTTCTTTACGATCCATGTCCGCCACATGAGATGCGTGGGTCCCGATATAGAGACCTTTGCGGCCCGTACCCGGATGGGTACGCACCAGCGGATGCTCCACCGGCGGCGCATCTTCGATTTCCTGAGCGGTCGCCGGCTTCGAGCCGGATTTGATGCGTGTCCGCTCCCAACTGTGCACCATTTTGAGATTCGCGATTTCGCACTTTTTTTGATCCGAGAGCGCGTCATAGGCATTCCCCATGTGCGCAAAAAGCGTATCGCCGCCTTTGGGTGGCAATTCGACCGCATGGAGAAAAGTCGCCAGTGACGGCCGCGGTAGATAAGACTTGTCCGTGTGCCAATGGTAATTGCCACGGTTCGCGAGTTTCGCGGTCGGTGACCCGGTTTTGAGATCGCGGTTGGACACTTCATGCACGGTGGGGAACCCATCGCTTCTGAAATCTCGGTTCACATGCAATTCCAATTCGCCAAAAGTCTCGGAAAACGCGATTTGCGCGGGCTTGTCGAGTTTTTGATCGCGAAAAACCAGCACCGGAAATTCGTGGAATGTATTCAAGACCGTGTCTCGAAGTGTGCCGTCCCATGCATGCGACAAATCGAGACCGGTAACTTCCGCCGCCATCCCGGCTCGAAGCGTATTTAAGGCAAAGAGCGATGTGTCCATTTTACTGTGGCCTCCGAAACCGCCATCATGGCAGAGTTTCGCCGCGCAATGGTTAGCGCCCATAAAAAAACCCGATGCCATGAACAAATCAAGCCGCTTTGTCAAAATCGTAACCACCCTGCTCGTCGCGATAAGCATATCCAATGCGCCAGCATGGGCTCAGCAACCGGAAGTCTCGTCAGGCTATACGGAAAAGACTGCCGTATACGGGAAACGCTTCATGATCGCCGCGGCAAATCCCCATGCGGTGAAAGCGGGATACAAAATTCTCAAACAAGGTGGAAGCGCAATCGATGCGGCCATCGCGACCCAGATGGTTTTGGGCTTGGTGGAAGGCCAAAGCTCCGGAATCGGTGGCGATGCGTCCTTGCTGTATTGGAATGCGAATAAAAAGCAACTTTCCGGAATTGACGGACGGGTGGTAGCACCAGCCACCGCAGACGAAGAGCTGTTTTACGACCGCTACGGCGAACGGATGGGTCGTAAAGAGGCTGGTTTCGGCGGGCTTGCCGTCGGAACACCGACTTTGTTGCGGGTCCTCGAAGGCGCCCATAAACGCTTCGGCAAGTTGCCTTGGGCAAGGCTATTCCAACCCGCTATCGCGCTCGCTGAAGCGGGCTTTCCGGTCTCCCATCGTCTTCACGTTCAAATCTCTAAGAACGAGAGGATTCTGGAGGACCCCACCGCAAAAGCATATTTTTTCGATTCCGATGGCAATCCACGACCGATCGGCTACCGCCTTATGAACAAACCTTACGCCGCGCTGCTCCGCCGGATCGCCGAACAAGGCGCCGCAGCTTTCTACGATAGCGATATTCCCGAGAAAATCGCTCACGCGGTCAAACATGCCGCCCACAATCCGGGCCGGCTTACCGCGGAAGATATCCGCAACTATAAGCCCGAGGACGTGACGCCGGCGTGCGTTTCCTATCGCGGATACAAGGTTTGTGGCATGCCACCACCCAATACCGGAGGGCTCGCCATCGCCATGACCCTTCGCATGTTGGAACGTTTCGATCTCAAAAGCCTGGGCTTCGATTCAGTCAAAGCCCATCATCTTTACGTCGAAGCCTATCGCCTGGCCCATGCAGACCGAACCCGCTATATCGGCGATCCGAGGTTTTACAAAACACCGGGCCTGCTGGACGGCACCTACCTCCGCGAACGGAGCGCGCGTATCGACCCGTCGGAGAAAAGTCGGGTCCGGTCCGGATCACCCCCGGATCGTCCTAGCCGGTCATTGCACGGGGAAGATAGTCCCGAACCTCCATCGACAACCCACATGTCGATCGTCGATAGCTACGGTAATGCAATCTCGCTTACGACCTCACTCGGACTTGGATTCGGTACAGGGCTTATGGTTGAAGGATTTTTACTGAACAGCCAACTGCGTGGGTTCGGCTTCAAGCCGACCAGCTATGGGCGGCCCAATATCAATCGTCCCGAGAGCGGCAAACGCCCGCCCACGTCTAAATCACCGACCATTGTTTTTAACCACGACGGCTCGCTCCGCCTCGTTATCGGGTCACCGGGAGGTGGGCGGATCATAAATTACGTTGCGCGCGCCCTGATCGCTGTACTCGATTGGGGCATGGACGTGCAGAAGGCGATTTCTTTGCCCCACATTCTACCGCGCCGCCGCCGGGTCGAACTCGAACGTGACACCTCAGCGGAAAATTTCGAGGATGCGCTAGAGAGCCTCGGACACGACACTAAAATCAGGCGGCTCACGAGCGGTTTGCACGGTATCGAAATTACGCCGAACGGTTTGGTTGGGGGTGCCGATCCGCGTCGTGAGGGCGTCGCCCTTGGCGAATAGAGTGATTAAATAATGGGAACAATTTAGCGCTTGGATGTGCTGGAGCGGGTAGCGGGAATCGAACCCGCGCGTCCAGCTTGGGAAGCTGGCAGGCTACCATTACATCATACCCGCAGCGCTTTATCCCCTTATACGGTAGGGTTGTTGGCGGTTCAACTCGACCCAATCCAGGCTTGGGCGTTCACGGCTTTTTGCGTTGTCTTCCGATCTAAGCGCTCTAAAGTGGTCCTGTTATGAATGAAATGACCATAGGTTTGGGTCCTCGAATTGACCCGTCCAAATTTCGCGATCCGGAACGCACCGCCAGCGGCGATCGACGGGCCGAGGTTGCACTGAGGCAACTGGAAACACTCTGGTTCAACACCGGCACGCTATGCAATCTCGCCTGTGAGAATTGTTATATCGAGTCGAGCCCAACTAATGACCGCTTGGTGTATCTCACCTTGGCCGAGGTCGAGAGTTTTCTCGACGAAATTGCCGAGCTTGGGCTGAATACGCAGGAAATTGCCTTTACCGGGGGCGAAACCTTCATGAACCCCGAATTCATTCCCATGTTGGAAAGCGTACTTGCGCGCGGTTTTGAGGCGCTGATCCTTACCAATGCAATGCGGCCGATGATGAAACGCGCGGAGGACTTACTCGAACTCGCGCCGCGAGATCGTCTGATGCTGAGAGTTTCACTCGATCATTTCACCGAGGAAGGGCATCAGCTCATTCGCGGTCCGCGCTCTTGGGACCCAGCCATAATGGGCCTTAAGTGGCTGTCCGATAACGGTTTTTCTATTTCTGTCGCGAGCCGCACCTGCTGGCAAGAGGATGAAACAAAAATCCGCCGCGGCTTTACCAACCTGTTTGCGGTCGAAAACATAAATATAGATGCGGAAGACCCGTCGAGATTGGTACTTTTCCCAGAAATGGACGAAAAACTGGATGTACCCGAAATCACGACCCAATGTTGGGACATCCTCGGAATCTCGCCGGACGAGATGATGTGCGCGAGCTCACGTATGATATTGAAACGTAAAGGTGATTTATCACCTGTCATTTCGCCTTGCACCCTCCTGCCCTATGACGAAGCGTTCGATCTCGGTACAACCCTTGCCGGTGCGATCCCTTCGGTTAAGCTAAATCATCCTCATTGCGCCAAATTTTGCGTCCTCGGGGGTGCGTCTTGCAGCGCCAGCAATAGCCCGTAAAATTTACGTATTTTCAACAATTTCGCTTTGACAAACCGCGTTATCCGGGGCTTAACATACGGCCACGGACGCCGTTTCGGCGAACAGGAGCCAAGAATGTACCAACAACGCACCCGTGACATAAAAGTGACGGTGAAGCCGTTCTATCTCGAAGATCAGTCGGCACCAGACGAAAATCATTTCGTGTGGGCGTATCACGTGAAAATCGAGAATAACGGCCTCGAAACAGTGCAGTTGCGCACGCGTTATTGGCAAATTACCGATGCCGATGGACGGGTCCAAGAGGTTCGCGGACCCGGTGTAGTAGGCGAACAACCGGTACTAGGCCCGGGCGACGATTTCGAGTATACCAGCGGCACTCCGCTGCAGACGCCATCTGGTATTATGGTGGGGACGTATCAAATGGAAGCGCATGACGGTGAGTGTTTCGACGTTCGCATACCGGCATTTTCACTCGACAGTCCGCATCAACCAGTACAGTTGAATTAAGACAATATCGGTAAAACGTGGCGGGGGCTCGACAAATTGCCCCAATGGGCTATGTAGTCATCTGAACAACATGGTGGGTTTCCACAGTGAGCAAGACAAATAAAGCACCTTCATCGGACGTGGTCGCGCTAGATCGGCCGACCAGACCGGACCGAAAAGAAGCCGAAGAAGCGGTGCGTACCCTGATTCGTTGGGCTGGCGACGACCCGGATCGCGAGGGATTGCTCAATACGCCGGCGCGATTTGTGCGCGCTTACGATGAATATTTCGCCGGTTATCAAGATGACCCGGTGGAGATTTTGCAGCGAACATTCGAAGAAACCGGTGGTTACGATGAAATGGTCCTGCTCCGGGATATCGAGTTCTTTTCCCATTGCGAACATCATATCGTCCCGATTATCGGCAAGGTTCATGTCGCTTATTTGCCGTCTAGCCGAGTAGTCGGCATCAGTAAGCTTGCGCGCGTGGTAGAAATCTTCGCCCGGCGACTGCAAATCCAGGAAAGGCTCACCGCTGAGATCGCGTCTACCATCGATCAGGTAATGGAACCGAAGGGCGTAGGCGTGGTAGTCGAGGCGCAACATCAATGCATGACCACGCGCGGCGTGAAGAAAACCGATGTGTCAATGGTGACCAGCCACATGATTGGGGCCTTCCGGGACGATTCGAAAACTCGTCGCGAATTTCTGTCGCTTATCGGCAACCCGACCTCGACCTTTTCGGCCTGAGCCACTCGCCCCCTCCAACTCTGGACAAATCTCCGTAAATCCATGACCCTGTCGCCCCAATAGGGCACAGCAACGGTACCTGCGGGAGATTGCAAATTGCTCGATTTCCGACCCATTTTATTCATTCTTGGCGTCTTGCTGTCGACGCTGGCCGGCGCTATGTGCCTGCCTGCCATCGCCGATGCGGTCAGCGGCAACAAGGATTGGCAGGTATTCACAGTTGCCGCCGGCTTCACTGGCTTCGTGGGAGGCCTTTTCGTTTTTTCAAGCGCACGCCGGCCGATGCGCGCGATCAACGTCCGCCAAGCCTTTCTGCTGACCTCCCTCGCCTGGATCGTTATCCCGGGATTCGGGGCTTTGCCGATGGTGTTTGCCGACCTGAATCTCACCTATACGGACGCGTTTTTCGAAGCGATGTCCGGGCTTACCACCACGGGATCCACCGTTATCGTCGGCCTCGACGAAGTGCAGCCGGGTATCCTGCTGTGGCGGGCTTTGCTGCAATGGCTCGGCGGCATTGGCATCATCGGCATGGCAATCGCCATCATGCCCTTGCTGCAGGTCGGAGGCATGCAGCTCTTCCGGATGGAATCGTCCGACAAATCCGAGAAAATTTTACCCCGTGCAACGCAATTGATTGCCTATATCGGCTTCATTTATCTCTTTTTCACGGTGCTTTGCGCCTTACTCTATTGGCTAGCCGGCATGTCGGGATTCGATGCGGTGGCGCATGCGATGACGACCATCGCCACCGGCGGTTTTTCGACCCACGATCTGTCGATTGGCTATTTCGAAAACTACAAAATCGAGCTTATCGCCATCCTGTTCATGCTGCTCGGCAGCCTGCCCTTCGTCCTTTACCTGCGTACGCTGCGCGGTAACCCGGGTGCACTCTGGCGCGATAGTCAGGTTCACTGGTTTTTGGGCATCGTCGTAATCGCCATTATCGCCATCGCAGCGTATCTGTGGCAGGTCAAAGAAACCGCCCCGCTTGCAGCAATTAAGGATGGGGCTTTCAACGTGGTCTCGATTATCACCGGCACAGGCTATGCGACCAAAGATTTCAGCGCGTGGGGACCGTTTGCGCTGGCGCTTTTCTTGTTTCTGATGTTCATCGGGGGCTGCGCCGGGTCGACCACTTGCGGCATCAAAGTTTTCCGATTTCAGGTTCTCTACGCCACCGCGCTTACGCAAATCCGCAAACTGCTCGAACCGCATGGTGTGTTTCTCGCCTATTACAATGGCAAACCAATCGACGAAGAAGTCGGCAGTTCCGTAATGGGTTTCTTTTTCCTTTATGCGCTGTCCTTTGCCGTGCTGGCGATGGGACTTGGATTGATCGGGCTCGATTTTTTGACCGCAGTCTCCGGTGCTGCCACAGCGATTTCAAATGTCGGGCCGGGGCTCGGTCCGACAATCGGGCCAGCGGGCGCTTTTATAACGCTACCGGATTCAGCGAAATGGTTACTCTCGTTCGGTATGCTGATTGGCCGGCTAGAACTGTTCACGATATTTGTTCTGTTAGCGCCGTCTTTCTGGCGCAGATAACCGGTTTACTTCACATACGCACCAAGATGACGGCGAATGCGGGCCTCGAAGGCGGTATTCATTTCCGCCAAGACTGTCGCCACCATATCGTGCCAAACCCGCTCGCGGTCGGCCAACGATGCATCTTCGGCAACGGTCCGGGTGGACTTAACCGTCGTTCGTGCTACGGCAGATCCCTTACCGGTGCCGCCCCAGGCCTCGATCGCGATCACTAGCGTCGCGTCATACCGCTCGGCTTGATCGGTAGTGAACGCACCTCTGATACCACCGGTCTTCTTTAGTTTGGTTTCGATTACGCTGGCCCGATCTATGGTCACCCGCGCTGTACCGTATCGTCCCACCGCACGCAGGCGTTCCTTCGCCCAGCGGTCCGCCGTATCCAACAAGGTGACCGGCATCTCATGCTCCACATTCGGTAATTTGAGCGGCGGTCGGTAAACGCGTTGAATCTCGATCCGTGCAACGTCGAGCGATATCGGGGGAAGCGAAGTAAAAGTTATCGGTTCCGGTGAAGCCGTTTCCGGCAGTGTTTCGCAGGCAGCCAGAGACACACAAATGCAAAGCAGAAAATGTCGCAGGAAGCGCGTCGAAAACATTCAGGCTCTCCTTTCTTGGGCTCTATCTCAAACTACGCTTTGCGCAATACCGCCAAATCAATCTCATCAACGGCAATTTCACGATTACAGAATTCACAAGTGACGGTGATTTTTCCGTCCACTTTTAGATCTTCGATTTCCTCGTCGCTAAGACTCGCTAGCACCAATTCCACCCGCGATTTGGAACACCGACATTCCGCCCGTGCAGCTTTAGATTCGAAAACACGCACGCCATCCTGCTCGAACAAATCATATAGCAAATCGAACGGCGACGCTTCGACCTGATAAAATTGCGACGGATCGCTATCCGCCAGTACCACCATTGCCCGTTGCCAGGCCTCGTTCTTTTCTTCGGCTTCGATCGCCTCTTCGTCCGCCGGCAACCGCTGCAGCATCATGGCGCCGGACCGCCACGGCGAGGTGCCGCCACCAGCAACAGCGATTTTGACCGCAGCCTGAAATTGCTGTGATTGGCGGAAATAGTGATGCACGCATTCCTCAAGCGTTTGCCCGTCGAGTTCAACAATTCCCTGGTAGCGGTCCATTTCGTCTCCCTGGTCAACTGTCAAGGCGAGATACCCCTCGCCCAGCAGATCGCTTACCGGAGTCTCACTGGCCGCGCCTTCCGGAATGCGGGCGTGATCGACCTTCGCATAGCCCCTGAGCGCTCCGCTTTCCGTGGCATCACATACTAAAAGGCTAACCGGACCATCACCCTTGGTCTGAAATGTAAATACGCCCTCGAATTTAAGCGCGGCGGATAGCAGGGCAGTTAGTGTCAATGCCTCCGCAAGCAGACGACCCACATGTACGGGATAGTCGTGGCGACGAATAATCTCGTCGATTGCGGGCCCGAGACGTACGAGCCGACCGTGCAATTCCGGTGCATCGAGCAAAAAAGGCAGGATGAAATCGTCTTCGGGCGCAACCGCCCCGTCGGCTACGACATGCACCAGGCCAACACACCTTTCTGTGCGTGAAGCCGGTTCTCGGCTTCGTCCCAGACCACCGATTGCGGACCGTCGATGATATCCGCCGTTACCTCCTCGCCCCGATGGGCAGGCAGGCAATGCATAAAGATCGCATCATTGTGCGCAAGCGACATCATTCGGCGATTGACCTGATAAGGCTGAAGCAAGTTATGCCGGCGTTTTTGATCGCGATCACCCATCGACACCCAAACATCGGTAACGATGCAGTCCGCATCCGCCACCGCTTCGTCGGGATTCTCGGTCAGCGTTACGTCACCGCCTTCACCTTTCGCCCATTCGATCAGGCCCGGTTCAGGCTGCAAGGAGTCCGGACAGGCAAGCCGCAGCGGGAAGCGAAGCCGAACCGCCGCCTGGATCCAACTGGCCGCCACGTTGTTACCGTCGCCAAGCCAGGCGACGGGTCGGCCGGTAATTGGTCCTTTCCGTTCCTCGAAGGTCATTACGTCGGCCATAATCTGGCACGGATGTGTTAGGTCGGTAAGTCCATTAATTACCGGCACGGTCGCATGCTGCGCCAACTCTTCGAGATGTTCCGAGGATTTGGTCCGAAGCATGATCCCGTCCACATAGCGCGACAAAACACGCGCAGTATCCGCGATCGTTTCGCCACGGCCGAGTTGGCTTTCGGATTCGCTCAACAGCACTACATCGCCGCCCAACTGCCGCATGCCAACCTCGAAGCTGACCCGCGTCCGCGTCGAAGGTTGTTCGAAAACCATCGCCAAGGTCTTGCCTTTGAGTGGCAACCGGCGACGCACACCCCCACGCTTAAACGCACGACCAAGCCGAAGCAAACGCCTGAGCGTCTTTTCGTCAAACCTATCCAAGTCGAGGAAATGTCTTGGGGGGGTATTTCTTTTTCTTGTTAACATTTTAAGTCTCCGCCCGCTGGGCCACTTTCGCCAATATTCCGACCGCCTCTTCGACATGACTTTTTTCAATGATCAAAGGCGGCACTAAACGCAGAATATTGTCGCCGGCCACCACACTGATAAGACCTTCCTCCCGCGCAAGGTCAACCAGTTCGCCATTCGGAGGACCGCACTCGATTCCAAGCATGAGTCCTGCGCCACGAACACTTTTAAAGACGTTCGGGTGTGCATCGCATAGCTTCTCGATCTCGGTGCGCAACAACTCACCCACTTGCCGAACGTTCTTTAGAAAGTTTTCGTCCGAAACGATTTCCAACACTTTATCCGCAACTGCCGCGGCCAAATGATTGCCGCCAAAGGTGGAGCCATGTGTACCCGCGGTCATGCCTTTGGCCGCTTCCGCGGTCGCCATCACCGCACCAATTGGAAAGCCGCCGCCGATGCCTTTGGCAACAGCCATTACATCGGGCATGACCCCGGCCCATTCATGCGCCCAGAGCTTGCCCGTCCGGCCGACGCCGGTTTGCACTTCGTCGAAGAAAACAAGCAGCCCGAACTCGTCGGCAACCGCGCGAATATCTTTTAGGAAACCTGGGTCAGCGGGGCGAATTCCGCCTTCGCCCTGTACCGGCTCGACCAATATGGCTGCGGTTTCTTCGGTCACCGCCGCGCGCAGCGCATTGGTATTGCCGAAGGGCAGCACATCAAAACCATCTGCTTCGGGCCCGAAACCTTCGAGGTGTTTTTCGTTTTTGGCCGCCGCCAGCGTGGCCAGCGTCCGGCCATGGAACGAACCGTCGAAGCTCAAAATACGCCACCGCTCGGGCGCACCATTAGCGCTGTGATATTTGCGGCATAGTTTGATGCCGCCTTCGACCGCCTCGGCGCCGGAATTACAGAAAAACACCTGATCCGCAAATGACGTCGCCGCCAAACGGTCGGCGAGCTGCTCCTGCTCGGGGATTCTGTAAAGGTTGGACGTATGCCAGACCTTGCCCGCTTGCTCGTTCAACACATCGACCAACCGCGGATCGCAATGGCCAAGCGCATCCACCGCGATGCCGGCGCAAAAATCGAGATAGCGCTTGCCATCGGTCGCAGTGAGATAGGCGCCTTCGCCACTGGCGAAAGCGATATCGGCACGGGCATAGGTGGGCATCACCGCCGTCGACATGGCTTTATCCAAAAATAGTTAATTTATCCGTTTTCCCAAGCGCCGGCTCGGGAAGCCGGGGAGTATCTGTTTTCCGGGCCTGACTG
>DLVK01000146.1:770-10267 GCA_003444235.1 Rhodospirillaceae bacterium | reverse complement strand
CCGCCCCATACTCGACCACCGGATGGCCTACATGGCGGCAAGGAAGCCCTACAGCCTCGAAAAAATCCGGCTCGAATGGCAAAAGTGCCAAAATGTGATCGTAGTTCCGCTTGTATTTGTGCACTCGCCAGGGCCGCCATGCCCAAACCGAGGGAGCGACGTAATGGATGCGCGTTGCAGAGCGGTCCTTTAGGCGTGAAACCACGCGATTGGCGAAAGAGGGTGAATCGATAGTGATCACAGCATCGGGCCGTTCCCGACTAATTGCATCGGCGGTTTCGCGTATGCGACGTAGTAAATGCGGCAGGTGCGGCAAAACCTCGGTGATTCCCATGACGGCCAGGTCGCTCATCGGAAAAAGGCTCTTCAGCCCCTCGCCTTCCATCTGCTGGCCGCCGATACCGACAAAATTTATCTCGTTGCCGGCTTCGCGCTTCAATGCAGCCATGAGGCGTCCGCCGAGCCCATCACCAGATGGCTCACCTGCGATGAGGAAAAGTTTTGGCCTCTTGTCGCTCATCTTCGTGGGTCAATTGCGGTCCAAAGCGATCAGGAAAAGCCCAGCGGCATCGGCACGGCGGATAGTCTCTTCACTATCGATGACTAGCGCTCCCTGAGCCTCCAACGCGATTCCCGAAAGGCCTGCGACCCTCGCCAGGTCGATCGTCTTGGGCCCAATTGTAGGCAAGTCAGCGCGGGCGTCCTGGCCTCGCTTGGGTAGCTTTACTAATACACCGCCTCGGCCATCCCCATGGAGGTGCTCCGACCTTTCTATAAGCCCGTCGGTCCCCTCGGCTGCCTCTGTCCCAAGTACCATCCCTTGCTGAATGATAATCGATTGACCGACATCATGTGGGCTGAGCGCATCGAGTATTTCCGCGCCGCGGGCGATATCGATTTTCGCGTCTTCGTCGGGGCTATGTTGGCCCAGAACGCCAATGTCAGGCTTCAGATTGGGAAGTATCGTGTCCATTCCAACGACTTTAACGCCTTCGCCTTCAATTTCCTCGATTACGGCGCGCAAGAGGCCATCGTCGCCGAATGCTTTGCGACCAGCCCTACCGATTACCTGCAATGCTCTCATATCGGGACGCAATGCCGCCAAACTAGGACGCCGAACCGGGCCCGCCATGACGATCTCTTCGATCCCGCAGCGATGCATCATTTCTATCGCTTTGCCAGCCGCACCAAGTCGGCACCATTCCACAGGATGCCCGGCGAGTTCGTCTGCGTCCGCCTGTCCCTCGATGGCTAGGATATCGTAAGGCCTTTTTTCCTTTTCACAGATTTCGGCGATGCGTCGGGGCAAATCGCCACCGCCCGCAATTATACCGAGCTTAGGTTTCATGGCTCGACTTGGGTTGGGTGATGCCCCGTTGTGATTCTGCGCGCATAAACTCAACTATTTCCATAACCTCTGCCTCCTCACCGAAGGTCGTGGCGACATCTTTAACCCGCTCCTTAGCGGTACCTTCATCGGCAAACAGCATTCGATAGGCGGCTCGCAACTTGCTGATCTTTTCCTTGCCGTAATTGCCGCGCTTAAGGCCGACAAGATTCAGCCCCGAAAGATAGGCCCGGTCACCTTGAACCTGACCGAAGGGAATTATGTCAAACTCAACCCCGGTCATACCGCCGACCATTGCGTGATGGCCGACACGTACGAACTGATGCACGGCCGAAAGACCACCGATAATTACGTGATCCCCAAGCGTGACGTGGCCCGCCAAGGTAGCATTATTGGCCATAATGACATGATCGCCGACATCGCAATCATGGGCTACGTGGGCCCCAACCATAAACAAACATCCATCGCCAACTTTGGTTATCATTCCGCCACCTTTCGTTCCCGGATTCATGGTGACGTATTCGCGAATTTTGTTTCTTTTACCGATGATTAACGCAGATTCCTCGCCTTCGAATTTAAGGTCTTGCGGAACATGGCCGATTGATGCAAAAGGAAAAATCTCTGTATCGTTCCCCAATGTAGTGTGACCCGTGACCACCACATTCGAGTGCAACTTGCAATTGTCGCCTAATTTTATGTTGGGCCCCAAATAGCAAAAGGGGCCGATCTGGACGTTCTCGCCGATCTCGGCCCCTGCTTCGACTACCGACGAGGGGTGGATTTCCGTGGTCATTGATCCTCGACGATCATTGCGGTGTATGTAGCTTCTGCTGCTACCTGCCCGTCTACCAAGGCATCGCCCGAGAATTTCCAGACTTTGCCGCGTTGGCGGATTTTTTTAACTTGAAGATGAAGTGTGTCGCCGGGACCAACAGGGCGACGGAATCTTGCGTTTTCGATAGTCATGAAATAGACACCGCGCTGGCCTTCGGCTTCGGGCAATTGCCTGACAACAATCGCGGCGGCGGTTTGAGCCATAGCCTCAATGATTAATACGCCCGGCATGATTGGTTGCTCTGGAAAATGTCCTTGGAAAAACGGTTCTGAAACCGAGACACATTTTATGCCTGTCGCACGTTCGTCCCCAATCACATCGATTATTTTGTCGATCAGCAGAAACGGATAACGGTGTGGCAAGAGATCCATGATCTCTTGTATATCGATGACTTCCGGATCTGCTTCGGAAATAGTTTTGATTGCTTGCGCTTCGCTACTCATGATGCAACGGGTCCCACACCCTCCCCTATTTTAACGTCCCTTAGCCGGCGGTGGCGGTGTTACCACCAATTCGACCTTAGGCAATTGCTTATTCAAACGTTTCAACGCTTCTTCTGTGAGTACCAGATTTTTGTCGATAAATAAAACGATGCGCCGGCTTTTGGTTGCGTTGACGATCATATTAATTCCGCGTTCGCTCGCCAACGTTTTTAGGATATCGTTTAACGCTTCGTCTATCTGCGCCATGCCGCGGTTAAACATTTGATCGAGTTCACTTTTTCGGCTTTGCAGTACGCGTGACAATTCGGTCGCCTGTTGGCGAATTTCCGTACGGCGTTGTTTCAACGTCTCTGAATCAAGTTTGGACGACTGTCTTTTCAGTTCGTCGCGCGCCTTTTCCAAAGCATTCTGTGCATCTCTGATTTCCGACTGATAGCGTTGATACCTCTGATCAATCAACTCACGCATGCCTTTTGCGGCCAGAGAATCTCGGGTAACCAGATTGCGGTCGACGACGGCAACACTGGTTGTTTGTGCTTTTGGGGATTGGGGTGCGAGCACATGGCAAAGTGCAACCAGCCCCAACAAGGCGATCGCTTTATTGGAGAGTTTCCCTAGCCATTGCATGAACTAAAACCGCGTGCCGAAACTGAATCGGACAAATTCCGTTTTGTCGAAATCCTTTTTCACAATCGGGTAGCCGAAATCAATACGCAATGGTCCGAGAGGCGATTTCCAGCCGATACCTGCACCAATTGTCACGCGGGGGCCAGCCTCGTCGTCAATTATATTGCTTTGCTCTTCGGTGCCGAATACGGTTCCAACATCGGTAAACAAGGCGCCGGAAACGCCAAGCTCATCGGGTAATCCCAAGGGAAACTTTAATTCAGCTGTACCAACTGCCCGTGTCAGTCCGCCAAGAGCATCGTTGCTTAGCCGGTCGCGAGGGCCGATACCGGATGTATCAAAGCCGCGGAAACTGTCGCCACCAAGATTGTAACGATCAAGCACGCGGACATCTTGACCGATACCGAATATGTGGCTCATTTCGCCTCTTACGGTTCCGATCCATTGCTTGCCGAACGGATAGTAATACTGGGCTTTCAGGGACGAGGCGAGATTGCGAATGTCGCCGCCGAGTCCGGCAAAGGTATTACTGAGACGGACCACCATACCTTCGGTTGGGTCTTGGCGATTATCGCGAGTATCGTAAGTCAACGTGTGGCCGACGGAAGATTTCAACTTTTCGCCTTCCTGTGACCTGATGAATTGGGATGCATCGCTTTGCACATCGGTCAAATTTTGTAATTCGAGTTGGTAGCGAACCCCGTGCGTCCATTCTTCGTTGATCCGATAGCGAAGCCGCAACGTGCCACCGGTCCTCTCCTCGTCGAAGCCGCTCTGATTGCCGCGGTTACGGGTAGTTCGGTAGATATCCGCGCCCGCAGCGAGTTCACGGTCAAGAAAATAGGGTTCGGTAAAAGATAAGCGGTAGGATTGCGAACGCGCGGATATTCGCCCTGAAACACCGAGGTCCTGGCCGCGACCGAGGAGATTTCGTTCGCGTAAGGAAACTTCGCCAAGCGGTCCGTCGGACGTAGAAAAGCCCGCGCCGACACTGAGTTCGCCCGTCGATTGTTCTTCGACATCCACCTCGACCACGGTCTTGTCTCGCGTCGAGCCAGGTTTCTTATTAACTTCAACCTTGGAGAAATAGCCCAGGTTATTGATCCGCTGACGCGATCTCCTGAGTTTTGCTGCGTTGAAGGCGTCACCTTCCACAAGCCGAAATTCTCGTCGAATTACTCGATCCAAAGTCCGCACGTTGCCCCGAATATCGATCCTTTCGACAAATGTCTTGGGGCCTTCCTGGACCGAATAGGTAATCTCGATAATGCGTGCTTTACTGTCGCGGCGTACGACCGGACGAACGTCGATGAATGCGAAACCGCGATTACCCACTTCGTTAGTGATCTTTACTACATCACCTTCGACTTTTTTGGAGTTGTACCAATCGCCTCTATCGGCTTTTACGAGTGGCCGTAGCAAACCTGGGTTTACTTCCTTGATTTTGGATTCGACCTTGATGTTACCGAATTTGTAGCGCGGTCCTTCTTCGATGGTGAAGGTAATGAAAAAATTGGTTCGGTCTTGAGCCAATTCGGCTACAGCTGAAACGACCCGGAAATCCGCATAGCCGTGTTCCAAATAAAAACGTCTCAGCAATTCCCTGTCGAATGTAAGCCGATCTGGATCGTAGGTATCGGCGCTGGAAAAGAAACGATACCAGCGCGAAACGCGGGTCAAGATTACCTCTTGCAGTGCGCTGTCTGAAAACTCTTTGTTTCCGATAAACGAAATTTGGCTGATGCCGGTTTGCCGGCCTTCATTAACCTCGAACACCAAATCGACACGGTTTTGTTCCAACTGGATCACTTTAGGTTCAACGACAGCCGCAAAATAGCCGCTACGCCGATATAGCTCGAGAATGCGCTTCACATCGTGCTGTACTCGTGTACGGGTAAAGACGACGCGAGGTCGGAGTTGGATTTCCAGGTTCAGCGCTTCGTCATCGAGTTCTTTGTTTCCCTCGAATGCGATGCGGTTGATGACCGGGTTTTCGACCACTCGCACGACCAAGTTTGGTCCTTCGCGGTTGATAGTGACGTCACGGAACAACCCGGTCGCGTACAATTTTTTGAGGGACCTGTTGATTTGCTCGGCTGAAAAAGAATCACCCTCTTTCACTGTCATGTAAGAGTGCACGGTCGCAGGATCGATCCGCCGGGTCCCCTCTACGATGATTTCCTTGATAGCGGGACCTTGTGGCAAGGCCTGAGTGCGCACGCGCGAAGACGGTGCCGCCGACGGTGCCGGTGCACCTTGCGGTGCCGGCGGCACGATGATCGGCGCGCCCGGTCCTGGCCCTGCTCCCTGCGCATGCGAATCTATCGCAAGCGCTCCGAGCCCAACCACGGCAAATAGTGCAGCGGCGATTACTCTGAACACTCGCAAGTCAACCTTCTTTATTTCTACGGTGTTTTTAAGATGTTTTTCTTGCCAATTCAAACATTAAAAAGAGATTTAATATCATTAAATGTAACAAAAATCATAAATCCAAGTATCAAGGCCAACCCAATTCTAAAACTGTACTCTTGAATTCGTTCATTAATGGGGCGGCGAAATACCGCTTCCATGCCATAAAACAGCAAGTGCCCACCATCAAGCATAGGGATCGGGAATAAATTTATAAGTCCCAGATTTATCGACAAAAGTGCCATGAACCAGATGTAAGGAACGAAGCCTGATTTGGCGAAATCCCCTGACATTTGGCCAATTCGAACGGGCCCTCCCAATTCTTTGGCACTGCGAGTGCCCTCTATCATTTGGCCAATAGCTTTAAACGTAGCGAGCGTGAGTTGGACGCTTTCGCGCATTGCTTGCCAAACAGCTTTGAACGGACCATGGCGAACATACGCAACACCTTGGCGAGATACGCCGAGTAGGCCGATTTTATGTGTATTTCCTGATCTATCCTTTATTTCAGATACTTGTGGTGTCGCGTAAAGGGTGATCTGTTTGTCGCCACGCCCGATCAAAAGTTCGAGTCGTTCGCCCGCACTCAGGCGGACAATTTGTTGCACGTCCTCGAATCGTTGAATGGAAGTGCCTGAAATCTCGAGAAACTTATCGCCAGCTTCGAGACCCGCTTTAGCGGCCGCGCTGCCTTCTTTTACCGAACCTACCTCGGCGGGCGTATAAGGTTGGCCCACGGTCATAAAGAGACCGGCCAATACGACAATTGCAAATATGAAATTGGCGGCGGGACCGGCGAAAACGATCGCCGCTCGCTGACCAAGTCGTTTGTGAGCGAATGAGACCGCCTTTTCCTCTTCTGTAAGCGGCCTCTCCGAGGCTCCGCCACCGGTATGCTCACCTTCACCAAACATTTTGACATATCCGCCGAGCGGGATGGCACTGAATTTCCAACGTGTGTTTGCCTTATCGGTCCAACCAAATATTTCCGGCCCAAATCCGATAGAAAAGACTTCCACGCGGACGCCGTTCCGGCGCGCGATCCAGTAGTGGCCGAGTTCATGGACGAAAACCAGAACCGTCAGCAAAATCAGAAAGGGTAAGAGATAAGTAAAAAGAAATTCCATTAGCTACTCAAATTTTCCACGAATTTCCGGCCTAAAGCCGTGTGCCCACGATATCGTTTGCCAGTATCCGAGCTTCTTGATCGAGCCGGTCCACGTCATCGAGCGATTGCGGTTGTCGATGGCCGAACTTTGCCAACGCGTCTTCGACAACTTCTGCGATCTCGAGAAACCCGACGCCGCCCTCCAGAAAGCTGGCCACGGCAATTTCATTTGCCGCATTCATAACGATTGGTGCACTGCCGCCGGCCCGCAATACGTCACGGGCGATTCGAAGTGCCGGAAACCGATCCGGATCGGGAGTTTCAAAAGTAAGGGTCATTAACTCCTGCCAATCGAGCCGGTCGCAGGGCGTCGTTACTCGATCCGGGTAGCCCAGCGTGTATGCGATCGGTGTTCGCATATCCGGAGTGCCGAGTTGCGCGAGAACCGAGCCATCGACATAGGCAACCATGCTATGAATTACCGATTGTGGATGCACAACTACGTCGATTTTGTCTTCCGGCAAGCCGAAAAGATAGTGCGCCTCGATCACCTCGAGGCCTTTATTCATCATGGTGGCGGAATCGACCGAAATTTTCGCTCCCATATCCCAATTAGGATGCGCTACAGCTTCCTCCGGGCTGGCTTTTGCCATGCGATCGATATCCCATTCCCGGAATGGGCCACCGGAGGCGGTTAGAATCAGTTTCTCGATACCATCCCGCCGATCGAAATCGAAAACTTGAAAGATCGCATTGTGTTCGGAGTCGACCGGCAGCAACGTTGCCCCTCGCCTTTCTATCTCCGACATCATCAGTTCGCCCGCACAAACCAGACATTCCTTGTTTGCAAACGCGACGATGGCACCTCGTTCAACCGCGGCAAGTGTTGGTTTCAGACCCGCGGCACCGACGATTGCCGCCATTACCCACTCGGCTTCGAGCGCTGCCGCTTCGGCGACCGCTTCGGGACCAGCCGCGACTTCGATATCCAGCCCCGCGAGGTCATCCTTTAGATCGGAGTATCGTGCCGGGTCCGCGAGCGCGACAAAGGACGGACGGAACTCTTTTGCCTGGGCCGACAATTCCTCAATGTTGGACCGCGCGGTCAAAGCTACGACATCGTAGTCCGCCTGATTGCGGCGGATGATGTCGATGGTTTGGCAGCCCACCGATCCGGTCGATCCCAATATGGTAACCCGGCGCGGTTCGGCCTCCGTTTCGGCTTTCGGCGACTCTGCGCTTATCACGGCCATAGTAACGGGCTCCTGCCTGAAAGAGCCGCCATTAGTGCCACGATCGGGAACACGGTCAAGTACCCATCGAAACGGTCCAGAAACCCACCGTGACCGGGTAGGAGCGCGCTTGAATCCTTAGCGTCAAAATGGCGTTTCCAGGCCGACTCGAGGAGGTCACCCGCCTGCGCCGCGAGCGCCAGACCGGCTCCCAAAAGTACCAGGGTCACTACACTATTACCGCCTAAGGCCAGTCCGACGAAAACGCTAATCGCTGCAGCCAGGGCTGTTCCACCCAAAAGGCCTGCCCAGGTTTTACCAGGACTAATATTGGGCGCCATGCGGGGGCCTCCGATTGCTTTCCCGAATGCGTAGCCTCCGATATCCATAGACGAAACTATGAAAACGGCCCAAAACACAGTTTCGAGACCATGATCGGGCATTAGGCGAAGATATATCGCGGCGATCATGGTGGCCGCTATCAAAGGAGGACCGAACGCGAGCCAAAATCCAAATCTGCCAAACCGTCGTGTTGCGATAAAAATCGATCCCAAAGTAAGAGCGGCGATTAGTGGCAGACGAAATTCAGGCCAAAGATATGCGGACAGGACGCAAAAGACGCCGATCACGATACTGACTGCCCAACTAATCGGAACGGTGGAAATTGCGGTTAGCTGGCACCATTCCCAATACAGCAAGGTGGCAAGGACCGCGAAAAACAAAACCATCGGCCAGTCACCAAACCAAATCGCGCCGGCCGCTACCGCAAGCAGCACGAGAGCGGAGGCAATTCGTTTCAGGAGCTTGATCGGATCAACGAGAGTCGACGGTGGCGCCATAGCGTCGATCCCGACGGCGGAATTCGGCGACAGCATTTTCAAAATGCGAATCATCAAAGTCGGGCCATAGGACTTCCGTGAACACAAATTCGGTATAAGCAAGCTGCCAAATTAGGAAGTTGCTGATGCGCTGCTCGCCGCTGGTGCGAATTAGGAGGTCCGGGTCGGGAATTCCTCCGGTTGCCAAGTAACGACCGAAAAGAGATTCGTCGATTGCATCCGACTGCAACGCTCCCTCTGCGACTTGGCGCGCAAGAATTCGTGCAGCCGCGACTATATCCTGCCGACCTCCGTAACTGAGCGCCAATATCAATGTCAGACCGGTATTCCCGTCCATTGTCGTTTCAGCGTTTTCGATCAGTTCGACAATATCTTTCGGCAGACGACTGCGTTCTCCGATTACCTTGAGCCGAACATTATTCTTGTGCAATTCAGCGGTTTCCGATCGTAAATACCAGCGCAACAATCCCATTAAATCTTCGATTTCGCTGGCGGACCGGCTCCAATTCTCGGAAGAAAAGCTGAAAAGAGTCAAATATTGGATGCCGAGATCGGCAGCGCACTGTACGGCCTTGCGAGCCGATTCCGCGCCACGTCTATGTCCTTCGCTGCGCGGAAGACCACGTGCCTTTGCCCATCGACCATTCCCATCCATA
>DLVK01000146.1:0-476 GCA_003444235.1 Rhodospirillaceae bacterium | reverse complement strand
CCCATCGACCATTCCCATCCATAACGATGGCAACGTGTGTTGGTGGTTCCTTGAGGTCTTTATCCATGCTGGTCAGCGTTTAAACCTGCATAATTTCGGCTTCTTTTTGCTCCAGCGCTTCGTCGATCTTTTTCACATGATCGTCGGTGAGTTCTTGCAGCTCATCGCCCCAGATATGCTGATCGTCTTGGGACATGTTGCCGGACTTTTCGGCCTTTTTTAGCTGATCCATACCGTCGCGGCGTACGTTGCGCACAGCCACACGCGCCTGTTCCGCATATTTGGCAGCGATTTTCTGGATTTCAACACGACGCTCTTCACTGAGGTCTGGAATCGGAATGCGGATTAATTGGCCATCGGTCTGCGGGTTAAGGCCGAGATCGGATTCACGAATGCATTTTTCGACCGCCGAGACCAAACCCTTGTCCCAAACCTGAACAGTCAACAACCGGGCTTCTGGTACGTTGACCGTCCCC
>DLVK01000087.1:5925-6153 GCA_003444235.1 Rhodospirillaceae bacterium | reverse complement strand
ATATGGCGCCTGCGTCGATATGCTGACCAAGGCCGCTATCAAGGAGATGATTATACCTTCGATGCTACCGGTGCTCTCGCCAATCGTGCTGTTTTTGGTAATTCAGGCGATTGCCGGGAAGTCGGCGGCGTTCTCTGCTTTGGGGGCGATGCTGCTCGGCGTCATCGTTACCGGTCTCTTCGTCGCGATTTCCATGACCGCCGGCGGCGGCGCGTGGGACAATGCGAA
>DLVK01000087.1:0-5632 GCA_003444235.1 Rhodospirillaceae bacterium | reverse complement strand
CGCCGGTGGCGGCGCGTGGGACAATGCGAAGAAGTTCATCGAAGATGGTAATCACGGTGGCAAGGGCTCGGATGCCCATCATGCGGCAGTGACCGGCGATACGGTCGGCGATCCCTACAAGGATACGGCCGGCCCTGCCGTCAATCCGATGATTAAGATTACAAACATCGTCGCGTTGCTATTGCTGGCGATGTTGGCACATTAAATCGTTCCAATTTTGGGACAAACTGAACCCCCGTCGCTGTCGCGGCGGGGGTTTTTCCTTGCCGATGAACGCGTGAGTTAATTGCCTGTTGGAATGCCGAGGCCGAGATTGCCGAACATTTGTTCCCAGAAACCAAGTTCGTGACCACTGGTCTTGGTTTCGCGCTCTACGAGATCGACTTTGCGGCCATCTTCGGTCCGGTAGCGCTCCAAATGCTGAACCTTACCGCGCGGGGTGAAGTAGATCGCTACCACCTGTTGATCGACGATATCCGCAGGCATGAACGCCCATTGCGACGTTTGACGGCTAATGTAGTACCAAACCTGGGAATCGAAGGTGCCGCGCGTGGAAGGGTTGCCAAGTAGCTTGGCCACTTCTTGGCGGCTGGTCTCGCCAACCTTGATTTTTGCAAGTTGTGATTCGGTCGGTAAATTTCCTCGAAGGGCGGTTTTCGACGAACATGCCCCAAGCACGAGTGCGGCAATTAGTGCCAAACCCACTAGTATCGAGCGTTTTTTGATGCTTTGCATCATGCTAGATTGCTTTCCCACGCGTCGCCAATTCGGACCTTCAACATATGGGGCGGTACGAGTGACATTCTAGTTTGTTTGCGATTATGAATACAATTTCAGATTTATTGGGTATAGGATTTTCGGCGGTTCCATGCTGCAGAAACTAAAATCTTGGTTTGCGCCGGACCCGTTGGATGCGCCGGCGCGTGCGCTGTATCACCGTATTGTCGAACAGGCGAGGCGGCCTGAGTTTTTCGATGCCTTTGCGGTGCCGGATACCGCCAACGGCCGCTTCGATATGATCGTACTCCATTGTTATTGCGTTATGCGGCGTCTGAAAAAATCGCCCGAGGGTTACGATCTGTCACAAATGCTGGCCACGGTGCTGGTAGATGACCTCGACCGAAATTTACGCGAAATGGGTGTTGGCGATCTTTCCGTGGGGAAAAAGGTGAAGCGCATCGCCGAGGGATTTTACGGCCGGCTTGATGCCTACGACGCTGCCTTTGAAGAGACGGAAGATGAGGCGCTGTCCGAGGCGTTACGCCGCAATATTTATAGTTCGCTCGACGACCCACCTACCGATGGTGTCGCTGCGATGGTGTCGTATTTCCGGCGCGAAGTTGCAGCGGTCGATGAAGTTGATCTCGAACGGCTCGCTTTAGGTGAAGTCACCTTCGGCGCTCCGACATTTTCATAGGCATTTCGGGACCATGAGCGAGGAGGCCGAATTTTCGCGCTGGGTTGTTGCCGATGAAATTGGTGACGAAATGCGCACTATGAACATAGAAGCGACGCCAGAGGAGTTAATCGCGCTGACGGCTCGGTTCGAATTGACAGGGCTAGAACGACTGGAAGCATCTTTGCAAATTAAACGCGCGGAAAAGACCGGCCTGATCGAGATCGATGGGCGTTTTTCCGCGATAGGATCGCAACAATGCGTGGTAAGCCTCGAACCGGTCGCTTTCGAATTGGATGAAACCTTATCCTGCTTTTTTGCAGATGATGGGGTTGAGGAAACCGATATCGAGCTCGATTTGTCCGACGAGGATCCGCCGGAAATCGTGGAAAACAATCAAATCGATCTCGGTGAATTGACCGTTCAACAGCTGGCTGTTGCATTGGATCCCTATCCTCGAGCACCCGGGGTGGACATTCCCGCAAGCGGTTTAAATTTTGGTGAAAAAGACGATAAAGGCGACAAAGTCCCGGAAAATCATCCATTTGCGGCACTCCGTCGGTTAAAACGATAGCAATATTACAGGTCTTTTGCTTGCCGTACGGTTAATCTTTCTGTATGAAACCCGGCAATTCAGCCGAAACGCATTAAGGTTTTGTGAAGGGGAAGCCGAATGGCCGTTCCTAAGAGTAAAATATCGAAATCCCGCCGAAACATGCGCCGTGCGCATGACGCGTTGAAGGCGTCAGCCTACAACGAATGCCCCAATTGCGGCGAGCTCAAGCGGCCTCACCACGTTTGCGACGCCTGCGGTCAATATGGCGACCGGGAAGTCGTCAACGTTGACGACGCGTAAGGATTCGGCAAGCGCCGGACCGGCAAGCTCGTGCCCGATAAATTAGTCATCTCTTTAGACGCCATGGGAGGCGATAACGCTCCCGAAATGGTCGTCCGTGGTGCTTCGATCGCGCGAGTTCGGATGCCCGAGGTGCGTTATCTAATGTTCGGCGACGAGGCGCGGATCGCGCCACTCTTGGAAAGCGAACCGGAATTAGCCGACGTCACCGAAATTCGTCATACCGATGAAATGATTTCAAGCGGAGAGAAGCCGTCGGTTGCTCTGCGGTCGGGCCGAAATTCCAGTATGCGTTTGGCGATCAATGCGGTTGCCGATGGTGAAGCTGCTTCTGTGGTTTCCGCCGGCAATACCGGTGCTTTGATGGCGATCGCCAAGTTTGTTCTAAAGACGCTGCCCGGTATCGACCGGCCCGCGATTACCTCTTTCTATCCGACGCGACGCGGCGAGGCTTGTATGCTCGATCTCGGCGCCAACCTGCAATGCGATGCCAATAACTTGGTTCAGTTTGCTGTCATGGGCGAAGTGTTCGCGCGCACCGTTCTCGGCATAGAAAAGCCCACGATTGGCTTACTCAATGTTGGGGTCGAAGAACTGAAAGGGCATGAGGAGATTCGCGACGCGGCTGCGATATTGAGAGACGCAGATTTGCCAGGTGAATTCGTTGGTTTTATCGAAGGCGATGATATTGCGGCGGGCACAGTAGATGTTGTCGTAACCGACGGCTTTACCGGTAATGTCGCGTTGAAGACCGCCGAAGGCATGATCAAGCTTTATGCCGGTTTCCTTAAAGATGCCTTCGGTGGCAGTTTGATTGCGCGGCTGGGGTATTTGATGGCCAAACGTGAGATATCCAACCTTCGAATGCGCACCGACCCGCGCCGCTATAATGGTGCGATGCTATTAGGGTTGAATGGTATTGCGGTGAAAAGCCACGGGGGTACTGATGATTTCGGATTTGCGAGCGCAATCGAAGTCGCCTCGGATATGGTGACGCACCAATTCCTGGACAAAATCGCAGATGATTTCGCGTTGTTGGACGAGGGGCAAGGGCCGGTCATGAAAGCGGCGGTCAACTAGGATGCGGCGATCTGTTTTTCTTGGCTGCGGGTCTTACCTGCCGGAAAAAGTCGTTACTAATGACGATCTGGCTGAGCGCATCGATACTTCCGATGAGTGGATTGCTCAACGCACTGGCATTCGTCAGCGTCATATCGCTGCCGATGATCAGCTGACCTCTGATCTCGGCGTCGAAGCAGCGAAGGCGGCAATGGATTGTGCGGGCGTAACGCCTGACGATATCGACCTCATCGTTTTAGCAACCGTGACGCTGGACAATACCTTTCCCTCGACCGCAACGCATGTGCAGTCGAAACTCGGCATCAAGCAAGGCGCCGCCTTCGATGTGCAAGCGGCCTGTTCGGGTTTCATCTATTCTCTTAGTACGGCTGACAACATGATCCGCTTGGGTCAGGCCAATACCGCGCTTCTGATCGGCTCGGAAACCTTCAGTCGTATCGTCGATTGGGAAGATCGCGGCACGTGCGTGCTGTTTGGCGACGGAGCCGGTGCGGTGGTGCTGGGTTCGGAAGAAAACGACGGCGGGAATCGGGATCGCGGCGTCCTATCGACCCATATCTATTCCGATGGTGACTATTACAAGATGTTATGGACGGATGGTGGCCCCTCGACCAATGGCAAAGCCGGTGTCATCGAGATGGAAGGGCGTGAGGTTTTCAAACATGCGGTCTTGCGCATGTCTGAAGCGGTTGAGACGGCGCTCGACGAAAACGATCTGAAGATTTCCGACATTGATTGGCTGGTTCCGCATCAGGCCAACATCCGCATCATGGATCGGGTTGCGAAGAAGCTCGCCGTAGAGGATTCCAAGATTATCGTTACCGTCGATCAACAGGCGAATACTTCTGCGGCAACGATTCCGCTGGCATTGGCTGATGCCCAGTCGCGGCAATGTTTTTCGACAGGCGACTTAATTTCGCTGACCGCCATGGGTGGCGGATTTACCTGGGGCTCTGCGCTCGTACGTTGGTAGCCGTCGAATCGGCTTTTTTTCTTGCCCGTCAAAGACTTTTGCCGAATTTGTCGAGTCTAAGCGATTGACTGAGCATGCGCTGCTGGTTACGCTATGACGTTGAGTCGGAAGGCTATAGGGGGAAACGATGCCCGGGGATACCGTTACACGCGCGCAGTTGACCGAAGCGGTCTATCAGGAAGTTGGCTTGTCGAGAAACGAATCCGCAGATCTTGTGGAGTCCGTGCTTGGCGAAATATCCGACGCGCTGATGCGCGATGAAATGGTGAAAGTTTCCTCGTTCGGCAGCTTTTTTGTTCGCCAGAAAGGCCAACGTGTCGGGCGCAATCCCAAAACCGGCGAAGAGGTGCCAATCCTGCCCCGTCGTGTCCTCGTATTCCGTCCAAGCCATGTGCTCAAGAACCGAATTAATGATGGCTATCAGGCACGTGAACAGGGTGTCGAGGCGCCAGCACCGCAAGCGCCTCAAGCAGCACCCCAACCTGCACCTCAGCCAGCGCCGTCTCCAGCTCCAGCACCGTCTTACGGTACACCAAGCAGTACACCCGGAGGTGGGTTCGGCGGTGGCCAGAGTACTACACCTGGCAGCGCACCCAGCCCGACACCTGGCACGACGCCGGCTAGCACCCCGGGAGGAACACCCGGTGGCGGGTATGGTCAGCCGACACCGTCACGCGATGACGATGACGACGACCAAGGCGGCGGCGGGCAAGGTGGCGGCTTCGGCGGTCGATCCTTCTAGCGATGGCGGATAATTCCGCAGACGCCAAATCGGCAGACGCATTCAGAACCATCAGTGAAGTTTCGGGAGAACTCGACGTCCCGCAGCATGTGTTGCGGTTCTGGGAGACAAAATTCACTCAAGTTAAGCCGATGAAGCGGGGCGGAGGACGGAGATACTACAGGCCGGATGATGTGGCCCTGTTGATGGCCATACGTGCGCTGCTTTACGACGATGGCTATACGATCCGGGGCGTCCAACGCTTGTTGCGTGAGAAAGGCGTGCGCTCCTTGTTGCAAGGCGAGCCTAAAAAGGTTTCGTCACCTGAACCGGTTGCTGCTCCGGCGACACCAGCGCCAGCTACAACAGAGACCACTATTGCACCGGTGATTAAGACCGTCGTCGATCCATCAGGTATCGGCGAAGACAAGCGCAGTGAGCTGGAAGCGGTCTTAAAAGAACTGCACGTTTTGCAGACAGAGTTACGTCGCTAAAAATTCGTTTCGCCCGTTGCCGTACCTTTGGCTGAGGGCTAAAGTGCCGCCTCCTTTGGCCATCCGGTGGCCTTGGGGAAATATCACGAGCGGGGCGTGGCGCAGTCTGGTA
>DLVK01000067.1:0-3871 GCA_003444235.1 Rhodospirillaceae bacterium | reverse complement strand
CGGGACGCGTCCAAAGGCTCCCCCGGTTCATCTTTTTGCACCGATCCGTCCATTACAAGACCTTGAGTCAACGTTATTTTATGCCACTACAGCTTCGTCCGTACATTTTACGGCGAAGTGGGACGGACCGCCACCGATACGGGCGACCAGGTAAATTTCCGGAAAGAATGGTGCGGGGCCGCAACGGGCTGAACTCCTGCGACCTCGGTATCGAATATGTTCAACATCTGACCAAGCTGAAACGCCAATAGGTAGCTCCCGCGAAGCACATCGTATTCCGCTTCAATCACGTTAGAGCCAAAGGTGAAAACCTCGTTTGCCGAGTCCAATAAGTCGATCAGCGAGCGCTTTCCAACGGCGAATTGCTCGACATAGGAAACAGCGACATTTTTCGAATTCGCAAAACCCGCCTTTAGCGGCACGATCCGGGCGCGCGCCGTTTTAAGTGTCTCCAGCGCGGTGCGCACATCTTCACGCAGCTGACGGCGCGCTTCGCCTTCATCGGCAGCGGCAGCGCGCGCGGTTTCGAACGTACGGCGACTACCGGCGATCGTTGCCAACCCATCGAATAGATTGAACCGCATTCGGACCATCGCGGTGAAATCGGTTGCCTGACCCGATACGCCGTCCTGATTGTCCACGGTAGAACCGGCTAGTTCCAAATTTAAGCTTGGGAAAAATCCCGCATAACTAAGTTCGTGTTCTGCACGACTGGCATTCAAGCTTTCGTTCGCGACCCGTATCCGGGGATTGTTTTCCAAAGCGCGAGCAATTGCCTCCTTCACCGTTGTCGGTTCTTCATAAGATGGCCGCTGCGGGGCAGCGAGAACATTTGGACGCATACCGGTAATTTCGAGAAATCGAGCTTCGACCTCACGCCTCCTGCCATCCACATCTTCAAATTCACGCTCGGCCCGTGCCAACCTGGATGCGACACGGTCGACGTCGACTGCGGTCTTGATGCCAGAAGCCTTGAGATCGCGGAGATCGATAAATACTTTTTTGTGCCGCTCCACATTGACGTGAGCAATTTCGACCAATTGCCGAAAACGAGACACTTGGAGATAAATATCGGCAACACGAAAGGCCAAACGCTCTGCTGCTGCACGAAGTCTAAAATCCGCCGCCCGGGCCTGTGCGCGGGTACCTTCTACACGGGCGGGTGTCGCAAAGCCGTCGAATATTATCTGTGTCAGACTGCCTCGGGCCTCGCTTCGGATCATCTGTACCGTGCCGTTACCTCGCCCGCGTGTCGAGGGACTATCCGTCAGCTCTACACCTATATTTCCTTCTAGATCAAACTTGGGGAAAAACTCGCTTTGTGCAGCACTGATATCTTGAATCGCTGCCTGTCGACCCGCACGCTCTCGGGTAATCTCAGGGTGGGAATTCAGGGTAAACCGTATTGTTTCGCCAAGGGTCTCAGCATTGACCGACGAAAGTCCTGCCAACAACATCACAGGCGCTATCCACAGCGTGCGCAACAGATATTTCATCAAACCAGCCGAACGCCTACCTAACCCGATCCTCCGATGCTCTCCCGTGGCCAAACATGGTTTTATCGACCGCTTTGTTGCGCGACCGGTTTTTCTTCTATGTTGAAATGATTAGGCAATTTGCCGATTGCAGCCATCAATTCATAAATCCCCAACAACACGCGAAACTCTCCGTCAACTTTCGACAAACGAGCCTGAAACAGTTCATTTTGAGCGTCCAACAGGTCGAGCAATGTGCGTTGTCCGATTTTGAACTGATTGCGATACCCGTAAACGACCCGTTTCGCTGCCCCGATTTGGGCTCTCAGCGGCTTCAGGCGTCGCTCGGCCGTAATCAATTGTTCGTAGGCGACGCGAACATTTTCCCGGGTAATGCGCTTGGCTTCCAAGACGTCCGCCGTTGCTGCTTGTGCCCGGTTCCGGCTTCCGCGTACCCGCGCCAAATCACCGAGGCCATTAAAAATATTGTAAGTGCCGCGAACGCGCCCGTTGAAATCGGAGTCTTGGCCAGGAACGCCGTCACGGTTCCCTGCGGTGGAGCCGATCGCTTCAAGGTTCACTTGAGGAAAATAGGCCGCGCGCTGAGTGTTCACATCCGCTTGCAGGGCATGTTGAACGTTGAGCGCGGTCTGGATGCGAGGATGGCTTGCTTCCGCTGCAGCAACAGCATCGTCGGCAGTCGCGGGACGGTCAAAGTCGGGTAGATCAGGCCGGGTCAAATCGATAGCCCCCTCACCGACCACCTCGAAATAACGCGCCTTCACTGCACGGAGTTCACCACGAAAGCGTTCCCGTTCGCTTTCAGCCAACGCAAGGCGAGTATCAGCCTGGTCTACATCAGTGCCGACACCACGGCCGGAACGCTTCAACTCGCGCACCTGACCGGCCAATTCTGCATGTATCGCGGTATTCCATTCCGCCGCCTTCAGGAAGGTTCGATTGCGCAGTACATCCAAATAGAGGGTCACCGCCAACAGTGAAATTCGGTGTATCGTTTCACCTACGAAGCTCTCCGCAGCCCCCTTCCTTGCGCGGGCGGACGCGACCCGGCTGGATGTATCGAAACCGTCAAACAAGCGCTGGGTCAGGGTGAAACTACCCTCGCTCCGCACCAAATCTCGGGTGTTTTCGTCTGTCGCCCTCGTAGAAGGACTGTCGGTCAACTCGAAACCACCGGCCCCCTCGATATCGAGCCGCGGCAAATAAGTCGAAGACGCCTCATCAATGGCTTGGGTCGCCGCGCTGGCGTTAGCCTGGTCACGGCTGATCTCCGGATGGTTCGCCACCGCCGCCTGTACGGCTTTTTCGATATTGCTCGCCGAAACCGGCAATATCGGCAAAAACACGATGGCACCAAGCGCCATCGTGCAGAATTTGCACCTCAGAAATCCACCAAATGGGAGGGATCCTCCTGTCGCAGGGAGGAGCCCGTCCCGCCACCAATTATCCAGCATTGTTCCCCAACGACTGCTAGACTTGCGCCAAACTTGGCGTCTGCGAAATATCTAGACCGATTCGCCCTGTCCAGGCAACAATATATGGTGGTTAGTTGAATAATTCTTCAATATATAGAAAGGACTTAGCTGACCTAGACGATTTTTCCCTCTGATTGTTGAAAACCTTTACTTTAGGCGCGCAATATCCATCGGCTTCAACTAAACCTCACCGACATGAATAACGACGTTCAAGCACTCACCAAACAGGCGGTCGACCTGATGCGATCCGATAAGCACCAGGATGCCGTGGCGATCTACAAGCGAATTCTGCTCATCGATCGGAACCATGTCGAATCCTGGTCGAACCTTGGCATCGCTCTCCGAGCATTGAGAAAACACTCGGGGGCGCTCGCTTGCTACCGCAAGGTGATGATGCTGACCGGCGGCGAATGGACTCCCGGATTTCACTCAAACTTTTCCAACCTGCTGAACGACCTCGGTCAACACAAAGAGGCCCTGCAACATTCAAAAATTGCGACCAAGGGCGCCCCCGATGATAAAAGCATCCAGCTCAACCACGCGCTTCTTTTGCGCGATATGAAGCGGTTCCCGGACTCGATGAAGGAATTCGATGCTCTTGTCGCCGATGCACCCGACGACGCCCGCCTGCAATGGAACCGTGCTTTCACACAGCTCTATACCGGATTGAGCCAAGATGCCTGGGATGCCTTCGAATGGCGCTGGGATGCGAAAATGCTGCCTGTGCCAACGGTCGCGGCCAAAGCACAACGTTGGAAGGGGGAAAACCTTGAGGGCAAGCGGCTGGTACTGACCCGAGAGCAAGGGTTCGGCGACACCATGTTGATGGTGCGCTACCTCCCAATGGTCAAGAAGCTTGGTGCCCACGTGGCGGTAGAAACCCGCGAACCTTTACGGCGG
>DLVK01000123.1:0-6909 GCA_003444235.1 Rhodospirillaceae bacterium | reverse complement strand
GGCAAGACCACGCTATCCGCCGACGGATCGCGCACGCTGATCGGGGACGACGAGCACGGATGGTCCGATAACGGCATTTTCAATTTTGAAGGTGGCTGCTATGCGAAGGTTATCAACCTGTCTGCTGAAGCGGAGCCGGAAATCTTCGCCGCGTCGCATCGCTTCGGCACCATACTCGAAAACGTGGTTATGGACCCGGCAAGTCGTACCCTGGACCTTTTCGACGACAGCAAGACCGAAAACACCCGTTCGTCGTATCCGATCGATTTCATTCCCAATGTCGACCTGTCAGGTATGGGAGGCCAGCCGGAAAACGTGATCATGCTCACGGCAGACGCCTTCGGCGTGTTGCCACCGATCAGCCGCTTATCTTCCGAACAGGCGATGTACCACTTCCTTTCCGGCTATACCGCACGGGTCGCCGGAACCGAGAAAGGTGTGACCGAGCCCGAAGCCACATTCTCTACCTGTTTCGGGGCTCCTTTCATGCCGCGACACCCGTCGGTTTACGCGAAAATGCTGGGTGAACGCATCGAAAAGTCCGGCGCAAAATGCTGGCTCGTGAATACCGGCTGGTCCGGCGGCGCCTATGGTACCGGCGAGCGTATGAAGATCGCCTATACCCGTGCGATGGTTCGCGCAGCGCTCGACGGAAAACTCGCCGAAGTAGCCGCATCGCCCGACCCGAATTTCGGTGTCTTGGTGCCGGAGAACTGCCCGGAAGTGCCAAATGACGTGCTTAATCCGCGCACGACCTGGAAAGATAAGTCGGCCTACGACCACACCGCCGGGGATTTGCGCGGACGTTTCGAGTCGAACTTCAAGCAGTTCGAAGAATATGTGAACGACGATGTCAAAAAGGCCGGCATCTACGCCGCCGCATAACTTTTTGCAATTCCAGAATTAGAAAAGGCCGGATCAACCGGCCTTGTTTTATGTTACCTGCCGAGAGCGAAGCTCAGTCGAGGTGGGGCCTTTTTTAGGCTCTTAATATTCCAGACATAGACGATGAGCGGACCGGTTCGATATTGCTTGTCCGCATTATGCTTAATCACCTTGGCGTCGGTTTGGATTCGGAACCGCCCATTCGCTTTTAAATCGGACTTTTCCAGTGCCTCGATAAGCTCCTTATTGGGCCGGTCGCCAAACACTTTCACAATCCAGCCTCCGGGTTTCGACTTGTCGGGGACCCGGCTAATGCCAAGCATCCGCGCATTGGTCCTAACGAATACGAATGAACGCTCCTGTTCGATATTGCCCTGGCGCTTATATTTGACTTCGAAACTTGCGTTTTCCAGGTGCTTGATCTGTTCGGCACGCTCCTTAATGCTATTGCCTGCCCCGAATCCCTTGTCGCGCGCCAGATCTCGCCGAATTACCGCGACCTTTTCGAGCGCTTCGGGTTGGGTGATTTCCTTTTCCGCGAGCTGACGCAAAAGACCCAGATGGGTCAACTTGCCCTCATAGCGAAATATGTAATTGCCCTGCTTGTCGATTTGCAGATCGGCGTTGAAATCGGTCGGCAGGTAACAGCCGGCGGACAACAATGCCAGCCCGGCAATGGCAAATCGCAAAAATCGCATCAAGCGTTTTCCAGCCAGTGTTCGTAGAGATCGATGATGGTGGTGTCCTTCACATCACCATCGTAGTCGGACCATAGGTCGGTCTGCTGAAAGCGCACGCGGTAAAGCGGCAGTTTGGGTCCGTCCGCCTTTCCGACGGCGAGCTCTTCAGGGTTCGGAAACATGCCGACGTAGCTTTCCACGACGCCGTTTTTTCCACGCGCATAAAGTGGCGTTCGAATATGCCCGTCGGGATAAGCTTCACGCACTTGCACCGATTCACCGATGTTGAACTTTATCGTCATCTTTCGTCACGCAATTGTTTTAGTTCCAAAAACCAGTATGACGCGAGGTCGAACCTTGGCGCAAGTTCGCGCTATTGCAGCGGAATCAGGCAATGGTGATACGCAGGCCGTTGCTTCAGGCGTTCGAACCACGCGAGCAAGTTTTTCATCTCGCCTGCCGGTTCCGGCCGTAATTCGATCCAGCGTCGAGCGTGGACCCCGAGCGGAATATCGCCGATGGTAAACGTCGCGCCCGTAACGAAGTCATTCTCCGCCAAATGTTGATCCAACATGCCCCACAGCCGGGTTGCTTGTTTTGTACCGAGTGCGACTTCATCCATATTGCGCGTTTCATCGGTTTCCCGCACCAGGTTGCGGAACACCAGCACCATCGGTGCGGCGACCGTCGTACTGAGCCACTCCATCCATCGATCCGCACTGGCACGGATTTGCGGGTCGTTGGGCCAAATATCCGAGCCGTCGCCATGCTTATTGGCGAGATAGCGCACGATCGCATTGGATTCCCAAAGCACGAAACCGTCATCGATGATCGTCGGCACCAGCCCGTTGGGATTCATCGCCAGATAGTCCGGCTGATCGTTTTTGCCGAAGGCCCCGCCGACATCCTCTCGGTCGTATTCGATTCCGAGTTCGTCACACACCCAGAGCACCTTCATCACGTTGGATGAGGTGTTGCGTCCGAGAATTTTAAGCATTGAGAGTCTCTCCCTGTTTCGGTTACGCCAGCGGCTGCATCACATGACGCTTGTAGGCATGACGCTCGGTTAAACGTTGATACCAAGCGTCCAAGAACGGCATATCGGGCCGTTCGGGCACCATCTCACGATAGCGATAGACCGCACAACCGAGCGGAATATCGCCGATCGTGAAATCTTCGCCGGCGATATAATCGTTCAGTTCCAGATGCCGGTCGAGCAGTTGCCACCATTCGCCAATCTCCGCCAGGCCTTTTTCCGCCGCCTTGGCATCGCCATCGGGGGAATCGGGCCGGTACCGATTGTGGAAAACCCACCGCAGCCGATATTTGATATTCTGCACCATCCAGTCCATCCACCGGTCCGCATTGGCGCGAATTTGCAGATCCTGCGGGTAGAGGGATCCGTTCCCGTATTTGGCACCCAGATAGCGCAGGATGGCATGGGATTCCCATAGCACGAACCCGTCTTCGGCGATCACCGGCACCATGCGGTTGGGATTGAGTGCGACGAAGGCAGGGTCGTCCAGGCTCGAGTAACCGAATCCGCATAGCTCGAGCGTATAGTCGAGCCGAAGCTCGTCCAGGCACCACAATACCTTGATCGAGTTGAGCGAAGTCGGCCGGCCCCAAATCCTGATCATACCGGTCAGTGGGCCTCGTCCCAGTTCGCGCCGATGCCGGCTTCGACCTCGAGCGGCACACTCATATTTGCCGCCGGTCCGACCGCACCTGCCATGACGGCGGATATCGTTTCGATGACGCCATCGACCTCCTTGGTCGGTACTTCGAACAAGAGCTCGTCATGCACCTGCAACAGCATCTCGGCTTTGAACTTATGCTGCTTGAGTGCTGCGGGCACCCGTATCATGGCACGCTTGATTATGTCGGCGGCGGTCCCCTGGATGGGTGCATTGATAGCCTGGCGTTCCGCATAGTTACGCCGCATATGGTTCTTGTCGTTGATACCCGGTAGATGGATTCGCCGGCCGAATAAAGTTTCGACAATACCGGTCTTGCGGCATTCGCTCTTCAACTCTTCCATATAATCCTTGATGCCGGGATAGCGTTCGAAATAAGCCTCGATATAGGCTTTCGCCTCTTTCTGTTCGATACCAAGCTGGCGCGCCAGCCCGAACGCGCTGATACCGTAAATGATACCGAAATTTATCGCCTTGGCCTGGCGCCGCACCAGCGGGTCCATTCCTTCGACCGGAACGTCGAACACCTGCGAGGCGGTTATGGCGTGGATATCGGCGCCGTCATGGAAAGCCTGGATCAAGGCGTCGATACCCGCCATATGGGCGACGACGCGAAGCTCGATTTGCGAATAGTCGAGCGAAACCAGCTTACAACCCTTTTTGGGCACGAAAGCCTGACGAATTTTACGGCCCTCTTCGGTACGCACGGGAATGTTCTGCAAATTTGGATCGGTGGAGGCGAGGCGGCCGGTCTGCGCGCCGGCCATTGCATAGGAGGTGTGTATGCGACCGGTTTCCGCATTGACGTCCTCAACCAGTGAATCCGTATAAGTGCTCTTCAGCTTGGAGAGCTGGCGCCAATCGAGGACCCGCGTCGGCAGTTCATGACCGTCGGCCGCCAAGTCCTCGAGGACTTTGGCATCGGTCTGATAAGCCCCGGTTTTTGTCTTTTTCGCACCGGGCAACCCCAGTTTATCGAAGAGGATTTCACCGAGTTGTTTCGGCGAGCCGACATTGAAATCTTCGCCGGCGAGCTTTTTAATTTCATCTTCGAGCCCGCCCAACCGCTGCGCAAAGTCGCGGCTTAAGCCCCGCAACATTTCCGGGTCAACACGTATCCCTGTTTTTTCCATGCCCGTCAGCACGGGAATGAGAGGTCGCTCGATAGTCTCGTAAACGGAGACCATGCGTTCTTCCAGCAAGCGCGGTTTCAGCAGACGATGAAGCCTGAGCGTGATATCCGCATCCTCCGCCGCGTAGTCGCATGCTTTTTCCAGCGGCACATAGTCGAAAGTCACCTGTTTTTTACCGGTGCCGACCAGGTCCTTGTACTTGATCGTTTGCAGACCGAGATGACGATCGGCGAGATCGTCCATACCGTGTTTCCCTGCGCCCCCTTCCAGAACGAAAGAGCACAGCATGGTGTCATCGACCGGCCCGACGTCGATCCCGTACCGGGAAAATACCAGAGTGTCGTATTTGATATTTTGCCCGATCTTGAGGACCGAAGGGTCTTCCAGCATAGGCTGCAACAGATCGAGCGCTTTTTTACGGGAGATTTGCTTGGGGGCTGGTGCGTCCTTGTCGTCGTCTCCGCCGCCGTCTGTCTCTCCCAAGTCGAGGCTGCCCTGCGCGCCATTCGTCTTGTGGGCGACGGGGATGTAACACGCCTTGCCAGGCTCGACCGACAGCGAAATGCCGACCAGCTCCGCCGCCATCGCATCGAGGGACGTGGTCTCGGTGTCGACAGCGACCGTACCTTTCGCGACTGCCCGGTCGATCCACCCTTGCAGCACCTTCACGTCTTGCACCAGTTCGTATTCGACGTCTTTGGGGGCCGCTTCTTCCTCAGCCTGCCCACCGGCCGCATCGGGCGCCAGTCTGGTGATAATGGAGTTAAACCCCTGCTCGCCGAGGAATTCGACGGCTCGATCCAGATCGAGTTCCTTACGCACGAACTCAGACAGTTCCGCCGTGACCGGAACATCCTGCTTGAGCTCGACCAATTGACGAGAGATGCGTGCCTGATCGGCAAATTCGATCAGGTTTTCGCGTCGCTTGTTTTGTTTGATCTCGCTTGCCCGCTCGAGCAACGTGTCCAAATCGCCGTATTCGTTGATCAGCAAAGCAGCGGTTTTAACACCGATGCCCGGGACGCCCGGCACGTTGTCGACGGAATCGCCTGCCAACGCCTGTACTTCGACCACTTTTTCCGGCCCCACCCCGAACCGCTCGACCACCTCGTCCGGGCCGATAATGCGGTTTTTCATCGAATCGAGCATCGACACCTTATCGCCTACAAGCTGCATCAGATCCTTATCCGAAGACACGATGGTGACTTTCGCCCCAGCCTCGGCACCGAGCCGCGCGTAGGTCGCGATGATATCGTCCGCCTCGAAACCTTGCATTTCGATGGCGGGCAAGCCGAATGCTTCCGCCGCTTCCTTGACCAACGAAAATTGAGGAATCAACTCGTCCGGCGGTGGTGGGCGATGCGCCTTATAGTCGGGATAGATATCGTTACGGAAGGTTTTGCGGGCAGCATCGAAAATTACCGCGATGTGGTCCGCGCCACTATCCTCGACCAATTTCAGCAGCATCTGGGTAAACCCATAAACCGCGTTGACAGGCGTGCCGTCGGGCCGTGTCAGTGGGCGAACCGCGTGAAATGCGCGAAATAAGAAACTCGATCCATCGACCAAATAAAGATGTTTCATGCCCCGTCTCCCCAACGTCGGCGGTTTGCCTGCCGTCGGTCAGAGTGCCGGATGATGTGCTGAATCGCAACATCGACAGTAGCTAAGAAAGAAATTTTCAATCAATGGCCGGCTGGTGCCACAGCCCCTTCTTGGAGTCGAAACTGACGTCCGCAATAGGGACAGTCGACTTCATCTTTCTCACCCATGTTGAGGAAAACCCTTGGATGACCTGCCGCGCCGCCACCACCGTCGCAGCTCACCTCCCGGCTGGTCACTTCAATTTCTTCAGGTGGTTTCATGTCGTTCGTCATTCCCTCTCGATGACCGAAAACCTCGCCGGTTGACCGGCTATAAGCGCGGATGATAGCGAATGCCGAGCGACAATCAATCTTTGACACACACTCGATTTAAGGGCCAGCGCCCATGCCACCGCCATTCGCCGTCGAAGTGACACAATTGGGGAAGACCTATTCCGGCTCGAAACGCCGGCCGCCGGTCACCGCCCTCGATGCGGTTGATCTCAGCGTGCCAAGCGGTTCCTTGTTCGCGTTGCTCGGGCCCAACGGTGCCGGCAAGTCGACTTTGATCAATATCCTTGGCGGGCTGGTGATGAAAAGCTCCGGCAATGCTCGAATTTGGGATATCGATATCGACGAAAAGCCACGCGACGCCCGTGCCGCCATCGGTATCGTTCCTCAAGAGCTCAACCTGGATGCCTTCTTCACCCCGCGCGAATATCTCGAAATGCAGGCAGGGTTATATGGCGTACCTCCGGCTGAAACAAACACCGATGAAATTCTCGAAAGAGTAGGGCTTAGTAAGGTCGCCGATTCCTATGCCCGCGCGCTCTCGGGCGGTATGCGTCGACGCTTGTTGATCGCAAAGGCCATGGTGCACGATCCACCGGTGCTGGTTCTCGACGAACCTACCGCCGGGGTCGATATCGAG
>DLVK01000198.1:6113-6317 GCA_003444235.1 Rhodospirillaceae bacterium | reverse complement strand
ATGGGGATACCGACCCGCGTCGGCCCGCTGTCGGGATCTCCATTTACGCTGAACCACCCCGCATAGGCCTGCACGATGGCATCGTAGCCGGGAAATCCGCCGAGCGGTCCATCGGCGCCATAGCCGGAAATACGGCAATGGATCAGTTTGGGAAACCTTTCTTGCAAAACCTCTTCATAACCGAGGCCCCATTTTTCCATGGTG
>DLVK01000198.1:0-5813 GCA_003444235.1 Rhodospirillaceae bacterium | reverse complement strand
GAGGCCCCATTTTTCCATGGTGCCGGTTTTGAGATTTTCGATCAGCACGTCCGCCTCTTCGAGCAGCCGAAACAAAACATCCCGTCCGGTCTCTTGGGTGAGGTCCAGGCCGATCGACCGCTTGTTGCGATTCAAGCCGATAAAATAAGACGCGTCGTCCTCGTGGAACGGTGGCCCCCAATCGCGCACCTCGTCTCCTTGCGGCGGCTCGACCTTGATCACGGACGCTCCGTGATCGGCAAATATCTGCGTCGCATAGGGTCCGCCGAGAACCCGGGTGAGATCGACGATTTTAAGGCCGGCCAGCGCGCCGGTAATGCTTTCTGGTGACATGGATAATCCCCGAACGATGACGGCGGCTTATATGCCACCAAACACGCGTTCAGCAAAGGCGGGATAGGTTTTCGCCAGCTCTTCTCCGATGGGTCCGCGCAGGAGCTTGAGTGTTTCGGCATCCGGCGCCGGTGTTTCGGGCACCTGATCCGGGCATTCGAAATCGAATCCGGTACTTTCGCGCACGCTGTCGACGCTTTCTCCCGCATGCACGCTTTTCAAGATGAAGCGGCGCTTTTCCTTGTCGAAATCCATCAGGCAACGGCCCGTGACAAGAGCGTAGGGACCACCGGGCCGGTGAACATCGGGCTCGCTGGTTCCAGCGGCACTGATGAAATCCACCTTGTCGACGAAAACCCGCGCACTGTGTTCCTCGCGAAACAGGATGACACGCGGCACCACGTAATAGAGATAGGCCGAGCCGAAAGAGCCCGGAAATCGCACCTTCATCTGGGGATAGTCGCCGATCCCGACGAGATTGACGTTGCCCTCGCCGTCGATTTGGCCACCGCCGAGAAAGAACGCATCGATCCGCCCCTGGCCTGCGAGGTCGAACAGTTCACGCCCCCCGTCGGTCAAAACATGGCGCGTCTGGCTACCCAGTACGGTGACACGAAGCCGCCCATCGGACCGTGCCCGCGTCAGCATCGCCGCCGCCGCCGGGATTGGCGACGACGCGCCGACGGCCACGTGCCCGAGCCCTTCCAGCATGGGCGCGATCACCGAGATCAAGAGTTCTTCAGGCTTGTAGTCTTCGCTCACTCGGCAGCGATCCGGGTATAGACGTGATCCATCAGATATTGCCGAAATCCGTCTTCGTTCGCCGCTAACTCGACGTAAGCGCGGATATGATCCACATCGCGGTCGTAATGGTCCGGCAACGCCACGGGCCAGGCCCCCTTCTCCGCTTCGGCGAGACCGGAAACATAAATCGACGGAATGGTGCCGGCGGCCATTTTCTCATCCGCCAAAAGATCGCCGTCATAGAGCTTCTCGTAGGTCACCAAGGTCTTGGCCGACGCATGCGCGAGCGTCATCAATTCCTTATGCACGCCGATCCAGACATTGCCTTCTTTGTCGGCGAGCTGGGTATGGAACAGGGCCACATCGGGCTTCAACGCCGCGATCAAGACGATTGGATCGTCATTTTCGTCGAACGGATTTTGGCCAACCTGCCAATCATCGCGATGAGCCAGCAAATCGGACCCGAGAATGCCGCGCAAGGGCATGAACGGGACGCCCTTTTCCGATGCCTGCAAACCGGCGTGAATCGCGGGACAGGTGGCGTCCAAAGTGGAAAGCGTCCCTGCCTTAACAGCGGCCGTAAAACGTGGCGCCAAGCCCTCTTCGCCCAGTGTTACCGCCGCGCATTCGACCGCCGTAACCGCGCCTGCCCCAATCAACAAATCCGCCTGCAACCCCAATGCCGGCAGTCCGATCAGATGCAAATCCTCAGGAGCCCGATTGATTAACGCGCGTACGGCCGCGAGCGCGCAGCCGCAACCGTTATATTCCGGTGCCAACGCCAATTTCGCGCCGTCGGGAATGTCCTCGACGAGATCGTCCAATGTCATTATCGGTGCGTCCATGAAAAGGAGACTAGCAAGATTGCGACGACTGCGGTAGCGCGCCATTGCGTCCCTCCCGTCCTCTCTGCGAGAATATTCCCATGAACCTAAACCGCCGAAATTTCACAGTGAGTCTCGCCACTTCGCTCATGATCGCGCAATCGCCCGTGGCATGGGCCTACGACGACATCGCCGCGGAAAAATATTCCGGAGACACCAAAAACAACGTCCCCCACGGCAAAGGCGTCATGGTCTGGTCCGATGGCCGGCGCTACGAAGGCGAATGGAAATATGGCGATCGCGACGGAAAAGGCACCTATCGTTGGCCAACAGGCGAAATCTATCGCGGCCACTGGCGCAACAACCGCTGGCACGGCCAAGGCGTTTACACCAAAGCCGACGGCACGACCATGAAAGGCGAATGGAAAAACGGCAATATGTGGAACATCGTCTCGACCAGTCCCGACGGCACGCGGTCGGTCTGGAAGCAAGGCATCCCGCAGTAAGCCGGCTAGGCTCAGAACACTCCCAAATCCAGACCCGCCGCCATCGCCGCACCAAGGTCGTGGCACTGACCGACGAAATCCTCATCCCATTCGCCATGACAGATCAGCGGCTCCTGCACCGCACGCCAGCGAAGGCCCGTGGTGATTGTCTCGACCCCGCGACGGGTTCCGGTCCCGTCGTGACCGGCACGGATATACAGGCAATAGGGTAAGCCTTGGGTTTTCTCGAGCACGGGATAGTAGCTGCGATCGAAAAAATCCTTCAGCGCACCCGACATATACCCAAGATTTTCCGTCGTCCCAAGAATGATCGCATTAGCCGCCAAAATCTGCTCAGGCCCCGCGTCGAACGGGCTGAGTGCTGTGACGCTAACCGCCGACGTGTCGTCCGATGCAGCGCCATCCTTGACCGCCTCCAACAAACGCTTGGTGTTTTCCGAAGGCGCGTGGGCGACGATAAGCAGATTTTTCTCAGTCATAAATCTCAATCTCGCTTATGGACTGGCCGGGTGGCAAGCCTTCTCGCAACCGGCTAAACTCTTCAATCGAAGATAATCAATGTGGATGGAGGCGTGCCATGGCGATTGGGATTGAGAAATTGCATCCCACATTCTTTGCTGAAATTTCCGGGGTCGATTTGACCAAACCGCTTACAGCCGATGAATTCAGCGAAATCAGGGACGCCATAGACGAACATTCCATTCTGCTGTTTCGCGATCAGCCCATCGACGACAAACATCAAGTGGCATTTACCCGACTGTTCGGCCCCGTAATGACCAACACAAACTATCATCGCCCAGGTCAAATCAACCGTCTCGCCAACAATATCCAGGATGTGTCGAACATCGACCACGATGGCACCATGTTGCCGCCGGATGCCGGGCGCCTGCTTCACAGCCGTGCCAACCGGCTTTGGCATACGGACACGTCGTACAAACATATCCCCGCGCGTTATTCGTTGCTTTCCTGCCATGAAAAGCCACCCAGCGGTGGCAATACGGCGTTTGCCGACACCAGAGCTGCCTATGAAGATCTTCCTGCCGACCGAAAGAAGGAGCTGGACGGACTCACGGCCTGGCACAGCATCATCTATTCCCGCTCGAAACTGGGCTTCTCCAACTACTCCGAGAAAGCGCGTTCAGAGCTACCGCCGGCGCATCAGGTGGTTATTCGCACCCATCCGAGAACAGGCCGGAAATCGCTTTATATCGCCTCCCATGTCTGCAAAGTCGACGGCATGAGCGAGGACGAAAGCCAAGCTCTGATCGATGAGCTAATAATTTTCGCGAGCCAGGAAAAATACGTCTACGAACATGAATGGCGCGTCGGCGACCTGGTAATGTGGGATGACCGCTGTACCATGCACCGCTCTGTCGGTTACAGCGATACCAACCATCGCCGGGATATGCGCCGAACCACCGTTTCCGACGAGCTTAATTCCGTCGAACGAATGCAAGGACAGGAGGTCGCTGCCTAATGGACACTCAACCTGCAAAAAACGGCGCTATCGTCGAAACCGCACATGGACGCATTCAAGGCGGAGTCAATGACGATGTCTTATTCTTCAAGGGAGTCCCCTACGGGCAACCGCCGACAGGAGACCGCCGCTGGCGCCGCGCCGTTGCGCCCGAAAGTTGGACCGGCATTCGCGATTCCGTCACCTTTTGCGACCGCGCACCACAGATCAACCGGGCACGCCGCGAGGCCAATGCCTGGATACGGGACATCGGGCCGAAAGGCGAAAATTGCCTTGCGCTCAACGTCTATACCGCTTCGGTCGATGGCAAGAAGCCGGTAATGGTTTATCTCCATGGCGGTGGTTTTCGTTATGGCTCCGGCGGCGCAGCCGGGCTCGACGGCAGCAATCTCGCCAAGGATGGAGACGTGGTGGTTGTGACGCTCAACCACCGGTTAAACGTTTTCGGCTTTGCTAATTTCGCATCATTCGGCGGCGAAGAATTCGCCGACGCCACCAACCTCGGTATGCTCGATATCGTCGCGGCACTGGAATGGGTGCGCGATAATATTGGCGGTTTCGGCGGCGATCCGAACAATGTCACGATTTTCGGACAATCCGGCGGCGGCTGCAAAGTCGCGGTTGCAATGACCATGGAAAGCGCCGCGGGGCTGTTTCATAAGGCGATCATGCAAAGTTCGTCGGCCCATCTGCGCCTTGCGGTGATGGCGGATACGGAGCGGGTCACCGGGGATGTACTGAAACGGCTCGAGGTCGCCGACATGGCGGCACTGAAAGAAATGCCATGGGAGCCCATATTCGATGCTTATCTCGAAGCGGTAAAAGCCAATGGCGGCAATGACTGTTTTCGCCCGACCATCGATGGAAAGATCGTCAAGAACAATCCCTTCGACCTCGATGCTACGGACCTTGCAGCCGAGGTTCCCTTGATGATCGGGACCGCGGAAACGGAAAAAAGTTTCTACGACATCATTCTGGAAGAAGATGAACTTTCGCTTACGAATGAACAACTTCACGCCAAGGCAGCGGCTTTTGTCGGCATCGACGATGCAACCGAACTCGTCGCCGGCTACCGGCAGGGTCGTGAAGAGGAATCCGAACGCGATATCTATAATCGAATTTCTTCGGATCAAATGTATCGCCGGAACGGTATCGAAGCCGCGGAGCGAAAGACGGCTCAAGGTGGTGCCCCCGCCTGGCTTTACGAATTTACTTATCGAATCCCGGCCCTAAGCGGCAGACTGCGGTCGCCACACACCATGTGCCTGCCATTCGTATTCGGCACCACCGAAGTCGCCAAAGAATTCTCCGGCGCCGGCCCTGAACAGGATGCGCTTACCTCAGCGGTGCAGGGCGCATGGGTTGCCTTCGCGCATACCGGCAATCCCAATCATGGGGGCCTCGACGTTTGGACGCCCTATGAGGCGGAGACCCGCCCGACGATGGTATTCGATAAGCAATGCCGTCAGGAACTCGATCCGAAGCCGGAAGACCGAGTTCGCATCACGGCCTGCCCGCCTTTCGTCACCGATCGTATGCGGCCGATGCCGAAGTAACTTCCGGCAAAAACGCCGACCTCTGCAATCGGCGATATCTCAGGCTCAATAGTAAGGCCGCCGTGGTCAATCCGGCTACAAAGCCGATCCAAAGACCTGCGCCTTGGTAACCATTGCCGAATGCGAGCCAAACGCCGATACCGAGTCCGACTATCCAATAGCTGAAGCCGGCAAAAAGCATCGGCAGGAACGTATCGTTGAGGCCACGGAGAGCGCCGGCCGCAACCGCTTGAACGCCATCCGCAGCTTGAAAAAACGCAGCATAGAACAGGAAAGATACCGCGAGCGCCAACACCGCGTCGCTATCGGACCGCGTGCGATCGAGAAAGATCGACGCGAACGCTTCCGGAATCGCGAGGACGAGAAGCGTCAC
>DLVK01000359.1:0-3159 GCA_003444235.1 Rhodospirillaceae bacterium | reverse complement strand
TGGCCGCCAAACAAAAGAGAATGCAGGAGCGCAGCGATGCGGGTTGAGGAAACCACCTCGTCGCCGGTGCAGCTACGGAGTGGCGTGATGGCCGGTCCCCGCCAGGCAGCAATCGTTACGTTACTGGCGATTTGTGCGTTCCTCGCCGTCGGTGTGGCGTGGGCTGCTTGGGCGGAGCTGGACGAGGTGACGACCGGCCGCGGTCAGGTTATTCCGTCCTCCGAAATTCAGGTCGTACAAAACCTGGAGGGCGGGATCGTCGCCAGTCTGCTGACGCGAGAAGGGGCAACCGTAAAAAAGAATCAGGTACTGTTGCGGATCGACGATACCTCGGCCGCGGCTAAGTTTCGCCAGACCGAAGAGACCTATTACGGTTTGCTTGCACGCGCGGCGCGGTTTCAAGCAGAGGCAGAAGGGCGCGCGCCGGAGTTTCCGAGTGAAATTGCGGAAAAGCGCAGCAATCTCGCCAACAACGAACGGGAACTTTACGAGACACGGCAAGCGGAGTTGGCTGCATCGATGCGTGAGCTCAATCAACAACGCGAGCAGCGGCAAAAAGTGCTCGAAAGCATGCAAAGCCGTCTCGAATCCACAACAAAAGCGTTGGCTCTGGCGCAGCGCGAGGTGAACCTCACCGCTCCTATGGTCAAAAAAGGATTGGTCTCGCAGGTGGCGTTGCTGCGGCTTCAGCGCGAGGTGAACAATCTCGATTCGAAAATCAAGGAAACCGAAATTGCGGTCCCCAAGGCGCGGGCGGCGATCGCCGAGACCGAAGAGAAGGTGTCCAAGTACCGGAATAATTTTCGTGCCAACGCGCAACGCGCCTTTAACGAGCTGCAGGTTCGCCTCAATTCATTGAAAGAGGAAATCAGGGCGAAAAAGGATCGCGTGGTGCGGGCCGACGTGCGGTCGCCGGTCAACGGCATCGTTAAGCAATTGCTGGTCAATACCGTAGGCGGGGTCGTTCAACCGGGGGCGGAACTGGTCCGCATCGTGCCGATCGACGATACGCTGCTCGTCAAAGCCCGAATTTCGCCCAAGGACGTTGCCTTCGTACATCCGGGTCAGCGCGCCAACGTCAAGCTGACGGCCTATGATTTTTCGATTTACGGCGGACTTGAAGCATCCTTGGAACAGATCGCATCCGATACGCTGACCGACGAACGCGGTCAGAGCTATTACGAAATCCGCGTTCGCACCAAGCAAAATCATCTTCTTGATCCACAAGGGAAAAAGCTCCGAATAATCCCGGGGATGGTCGCCGATGTGGATATTCTCACCGGCAAGAGGACGGTCCTGAACTATATACTGAAGCCATTCAACAAAGCCCGTCACCGGGCGATGCGGGAACGGTAAAAGCGATAAATCCAGGTCGGCTGTATCTATGGTTTGATGAGCCCGAAGCCCGGCAGTCGAAGTGCTAAATCTCCAGGGTCGATGCCAAAAGAAAGACCGAGCAAGTTGAATTCGATCCCTTCCTCGAGCGCCAACAGCGCGCCGAAAACCCCGTAAAGCGAGAATTGCACGCCCTTCCGGCTGGGCGCGCGCGCAACCAAATTGGCGCCGCCGAGAAAATCTTTGCCGATAGCGGTCGGCGGTAAATCTATCTGCAGTTCCGGCACTCGACGCAGAATGTAGGCAACGAAACTGTTGCTATTGGGACCGGGCCAGCTTCGATAGGTGCCTTTGTAGGGATAGCTTTCGACCGCTTGTTGAATGCGTTTTATGGCACTTTTGGCCTCAGGTCCGCGGATTTCGCCCAATAGCTGCGGCTTGGCGCCATACCAATGGCGATCCGGTGCACCGGTATGGGTTTGGATCGCACCGGCACCGTCGTCGATATACCAACCGACGACTTCATAGGTGATGTATTCGGGGGCGTTTTCCGGTTTGACCGCGATCCAGCTATGAACCGCGAACGCACCTTTCCAGCGGAACGCGCGGGCAGCAAAGACTTGCACAATGGCCTCGGGAGTTCGGGCCGCATCGGGAGCGATGCCGGCAGAATGGCGGCTCGCTTTCGACCAATCGCCAACGAGAGTTGCCCGACCACTCAGTAGGTTGAAGGTCGGTCCCAGCAACAGCACCGTCAGAACAAGCAGCAAAAGTACTGTAAAAATACCCAGTCTCCTCATCACTCGCATTGCGTCATCCTATCCAAAAGGGACCACGACCTGTAGATTTATCCCCTTTTTGCCGATTACAACCCCATGACGGACATTTCGCCGAAAAGAATTTTGATCGCCGTATGCGCGGCCCAGCTTTTCGCGCAAATGGGGGCCTATACGCTTCCGGCGCTATTGCCGACCTTTATCAACGAATGGTCGCTCAGCAATACGGAAGCGGGTTGGCTGGCTGGAATTTTCTACGGCGCCTACATGGTGGTGGTACCGTTTTTGGTCAGTCTGACCGACCGTATTGATCCCAAAAAGGTCTATGTGGGCTCGGTTTTGGTGACGTTGCTCGCGCATTTAGGCTTCGTATTCCTGGCCGACGGATTTGTCAGCGCGCTGTGTTTTCGCATTTTGGCTGGCATAGGCTGGGCCGGTACCTATATGCCCGGTCTCAAAGTCCTCGCGGATCATCTCGAAGGTAAATTGCAGACGCGCGCGGTCTCGTTCCATGCCGCGAGTGTCGGCGTCGCCGGTTCGTCTTCGTTCTTTATCGCCGCCACCATCGAATCCTTCAGCAACTGGCAATGGGCCTTTGTTTCAGCAGCCGGATTTGCCGCCGCTGCGTTAATCTTGGCGCTCATCTATATGCCGGCGCGGGGGAAGCCTCCTGCACTACCTGCTGGCGCCTTTCTCGATTTTCGGCCGGTGTTCAGGAATTTCTCCTCGCTGGCCTATTCACTCGGCTATATGGCTCACACTTGGGAAATGTTCGTGCAACGAAGCTGGGTCGTGGTGCTTTTGGTCTATGTCGCCGCTGAAGCGGGAACTGACGCGGTGCTAATCCCGCCTGCCTATATTCCCTTTATCGTCGGAATTTTGGGTACTTGGGCGAGCGTCACGGGCAATGAAATGGCCATACGCACCGGTCGCCAACGGTGGGTGTTGGGAACGTTTTTCGCGTCGATGATCGCGCTGATCGCAGTTGCAGCTTCGTCGAGTTCGGGTCTTTATCTGTTGGTTGCGGGTCTCTGCATGGTGCACGGCA